>JAFGOK010000577.1 GCA_016926535.1 Micromonosporaceae bacterium
CCACTCGGGTCCCGGTCGGTCAGCATGGCGACGTGCTCATCGGGTAGGCCTCCTGGACCAGGGGCGAGGATCGGAGGGCTGCTGGGGGACCGGTGAAGACCTCCCGCCCGTTCTGGAGCACAGTGACGGTGTCCGCGTAGGCATCCACCAGGTCGAGGTGATGCTCGACCAGGACGACGGTGATCTCCGCTGGGAGTGAGGCCAGCAGAGCAGACAACAGGTCGATTGCTCCTGGGGACAGGCCCGCCGCAGGCTCGTCCAGGAGCAGGAGCCGGGGCTGCCCGGCGAGCGCCATGGCGATCTCCAACTGGCGGCGCTGCCCGTGCGCCAGCTGATCCGCCGGGGCGGCAGCGACGTCTGCCAGCCCGAACCGGGCCAGCGTCGCCAGGGCCGGCCGGATCAGGTCTCGGTCGAAGTACCTGGGGATCACGGCGGGGCGCAGCCCGCCAGCGCGTGGCCAGGCCGCCGCGATGATGTTGTCCCGGGCGGTCAGGGAACCCAGGACGGCTGGCTGCTGGTGGATCCGCCCGATCCCGAGACGGGCACGGGCTGCCACTCCGTATCTGGTGATGTCACGCCCGGCCAGGCTGACCGTGCCACTGTGCGGTCTGAGTTGCCCGGAGATCAGATTGAGCAGCGTCGTCTTGCCGGCACCGTTCGGGCCGATGATCGCATGCCGGCCTCCGGCCGGCACCTGGAGGCTGAGGTGATCGACGGCCGCCAGCCGGTCGTATGACCGGCACAGGTTGTCAATGACGAGTACCGCGGGCATGGCGGCCTCCCAGCAGGGCGGTGAGGAGGAAGAGGACGCCGAGGAGGAGGGGAGCCTGGCCGGGAAACACCCCGGCCAGCCAGTCCCGGGTCCAGAAGATCACGCCGGCTCCCACCAGGGAGCCAACGATCGGAGCCGAGGCACCCATGGTGACGGCCAGCAGCAAGAACGCCGCCGTTTCGAATCCGAAGTCGGCCGGGGAGAGGTACTGCTGGGTGCTGGCCAGCAGTGATCCAGCGATGCCGGCGATGGCTCCGGCGGCAACGTAGGCGAGGCCAAAATGGACAGCCACCCGGTGGCCGCTGGCCCTCATCCGGATCTCGTTGTCCCGGCTGGCGTGCAGCAGCAGGCCCAGGGGGGTGCGCAGAGCGGCGGCGAGGAGGGCGACGATGATCGTCACAACGATGAGGACATACCAGTAGCAGATCCGGTCGGTGACCAGTAGCGGCAGACCGGGGAGGGGCGGACCGGCGGGAATGCCGATGAGCCCGTCGGTGCCACCGGTGATGGCCTTCCAGCGGCCGGCGGCGATGACGACCAGTTGACCGATCGCAAGCGTGACCATGAGGACCGTTGCGCCCCTGGCATGGACGACCAGCGGTGCGGTCAGCGCAGCGAACCCGGCGCCAGCGATCGCGGCGCCGAACAGCCCGACCACCGCGGTCGGGTGGCCGTGGAGGCCGATTAGCGCGGAGGCGTACGCCCCTGCGGCGTACGGTGCGGTCTGCCCGAGGGTCGGCAAGCCGGCTTCCTGGGTCATCAGTGCGACACTGACGGCGACCAGTCCGAGGATCATCATTCGGGTCAGTACCGAGGTGGTGTACGCGTTGACCAGCAACGGCGCGGCGAGTAGCGCGCACCATACCGCGCCGACCACCGCGACGGCCGCGGTCGCCGCGACTCCGGCGGATCGCGGGGATCGCGGGGACGTTGCCCCCATGGGCGACCTCCGGGAGCCCAGCGCTCTCAACCCGACTCTTTCACGCCATGCCAGCACGCCGGGACTCCCTTCCGGCCAGCACCAGCGCCATAGCGGCGAACAGGAGGAAAGGGGCGGTTTGTGGCATGACAGTCACCCCGAGGGTCTGGATCTCGCCGATCGTGATCGCCGCGACCAGGGCGCCGCCGATCGATCCGAGACCGCCCAGGACCACAACCACCAGGGACAGCAGCAGGACCGTCGAGGCCGTCGAAGGACCAGGACCGATGATCGGTGCTCCGAGCGCTCCGGCGAGCCCAGCGAGCGCCCCGGAGGCGGTGAGCACGCCCAACCGCACGGCCCGCGGATCGATGCCGCAGCAGGCGACCATGTCCCGGTCGTCCGCCGCGGCCCGGACGATCGATCCGGCCCTGGTCCTGGCGATTACCGCGTAGAGGCCGACCGCGACGGCGGCTGCGAGTGCGATGAAGACCAGCCGGTACCCGGGGTAGGCATGGCCGAGCACCAGCACTGGCTGGTCGATCGACTCCGGCAACCGAACAGGAAGATCATGACTGCCGAACCCCAGCACCAGCAGGTGTCCGCCAATCAGGGCGAAGCCGAACGTCAGCAACGCCTGCCAGAGATGACCTCCCTCGGCGATCGGCGCCAGAAGCCCGGCGAGCAGGGCTCCGCCGACGGCCGCCGCAGCGGTGCCGGCCGCGACTGAGCAGGCCAGCGTAGTCCAGGTGCCGTCGGACAGGGCGGCCGCGAGATAGGCGCCGATCGCGTACAGCAGCCCATGGGCGAGGTTGAGGATGTCGGCGACGCCGAAGCACAGCGTCAACCCCGCCCCGACGACGAAGAGCAGCAGGCCGTATGCGACGCCGTCGAGCGCTGGGACCAGATACAGCGTCATGGCGGGTCCTCTAGCTACCGATGGTCACGAGATCCTCGACGACCACATTGGCCAGGGTCTGCCCGTCCAGACGGACCTGCCGCAGGTACCACTTCTGGATCGGGGAGTGCGTCTTCTTCGACAGTTGCCACGGCCCGCGCGGGCTGTCGATCTTTCCGAGCTTCGCGATCTCGGCATTGATCTGCTCCGGGGTCGGGTTCTCCCCGGCCGCCGCGATCGCCCGATCCATGATGATCGCGGCGTCGAAGGAGGACATCGCATAGCTGGTGGGTGGGGAGGGGTGCTTGGCCCGCCAGCCCGAGACGAACGTCCGGTTGGCAGGGTTGTCCAGGTCCGACGAGTAGTTGAAGACCGAGTAGATGTCCTTGGCGGCATCCCCCTGCGCCGCGAGCACGCTGCCCTCCGTCAGGATGCCGGAGGCATAGAGGGGCAGGTCACGGAGGTCGGACTGGGCATACTGCTTGACGAACTCGATGGCTGCGGTGCCGGCGTAGAAGCAGTACACCGCAGCGGCCTTCGAGGCCTTGATCTGGGTGAAGTACGGGGTGAAGTTGGTGGTCGTCGGGAACGGGGTGAAGGTGGTCTTGCCGTCCTTGTTGGCCAGTTGCCCTCCCGCCTTGGCGAAGGTGTCCGTGAAGCCGCGGAGCTGATCCCAGCCCCCCTGGTAGTCCGGGCCGATGGCGAACACGGTGCCCTTGACGTTGTCCTTGACGTACTGCGCGATCGCGGCTCCCGGCTCATCCGACAGGTACGAGGTGTGCCACACCATCGAGACGTCCTTGAGCTCCGGTCTGGCGCTGACCCCGATGACCGGGATCCTTGCCTGGGTCATCAGTGGGATGACGGCAGCGGCGGTCCCTCCGGCGACAATGCCGGAGACAACGTCGACTCTGTCCTGCTTGATGAGTTTGTTGGCCGAGGGGACGGCGGTTGTGGGCCCTTCCCCCTCGTCAACAGTGATGACCGTGACCCGGTGGCCGCCGAGCTTGCCGCCGTGGGTGTCCAGGTAGAGCTGGAAGCCGTCCCGGAAGTCGCCGCTGAGGGATTGGTACGTCCCGGTGAGCGGGAGGATGAGGCCGACTTTGATGGTGGAGGAGCCACTGCCTTCGGTACCGGCGGAGCAGGCAGCGGTTGAACTAGCCAGGACCATCGCCAGGAGCCCGGCGACGGCGA
>JAFGOK010000578.1 GCA_016926535.1 Micromonosporaceae bacterium
ACCCGACGCCGTCCGCCGCACCCTGCGGCAACTCGAAGACCGCCTGGCCGACCTCGGCTACGCCGAACCCTCCGAAGCCACCCGCCGGGTCGCCCGGCGCCAGCTCGCACCCGCAGCCCCGGCCGGAGCACGCCGATGAACCCCAGCGACGTCGCCCAGCTCCGCCGCATCCAATGGGCCGTCCGCGCCACCCTGGTCCTCGGCGTCGCAGCCTCGGTCACCGCAAATATCCTCCACGCGCGACCTCACCCGATCGCGCAGGCAATCGCGGCCTGGCCACCCTTTGCCCTGCTCATCACCGTCGAGCTGGTCTCCCGCGTCCCCATGCACCGCAGGAGCCTCGGTATCATCCGTATCATCGCCACCACTGGAATCGCAGGTATCGCGGCTTTTGTGAGTTATCAACATATGGCTGGAGTTGCATCTCGCTATGGTGAGGTCGGGGTCGCGCCGTACCTGCTACCGCTGAGCGTCGACGGATTGATTATTGTCGCTTCGGTGTCGCTGGCGGAACTCGCGGGGCGTATCCGCGACATCGGCCAGTCATCGCCTGTCCGCGTGGACATTCCTCACTCGCTTAGCAGTCGGGCAATTGGAGACCAGGCGGACAGCCATTCCAACCCCGAGGGGCCACCCCGCGTCAACGGCGAGGACTCAGTCCTGCCAACAGACCTCGCGGCGATTCTTCCAGCAGCCCGGGCGGCGCGCGATGACCTGGTTCGCGAGGGCCGTGCCGTCAGCCGCGATGCACTGGCAGCCCGACTCCGCCGAGATGGTCACGCCATTCGCAACACCCGCGTCTCTGAACTGATCGCGGTCTTGAAGACGGAACCGTCTTCGTCGAACGGAAACCGTCCGTGATCGGGCAAAGCGGTCAAGAGATCAGCTACCGTGGCGGCGCACCCGGATCGATCTGCACCTCTTCGATGTTGTGATGCCGGCGAGTGCACGCTCACTTCGTTGCGACTGAACGGTCGATGGCGAAGAGTTGTCGAGGTTCCACCGCAGCCAAGTGATGTGGACGTCTTCTGTCTGACGTGTTTCGAGATTTCCACCCCAATGGGTGATTGGGGTGTTGCCCTATTCCTGATCGGTCAGCTGCCTCCCTAAAGTGATCTCCTTATGATTGAGGAGTTTTGTAACCCTTTGGGATGATTCGTGGCTGGTTCTGTTGCAGATGTGCTCGACCGCTTGTATGTCGTTTCAACGAGTCTGCGGGATCAGGGCGACCGGTTCGAACGGATGATGGTCCAGTTCTTTAAGACAGACGCCGAGTGGTCCCAACGGTTCACCGAGGTCTGGCAGTGGATGGACTGGCCGGACCGGCCACCCCACGGCGACCACGGCATCGACCTGGTCGCCCGGGAACGTGACACTGGCGACCTTGTGGCAATCCAGTGCAAGTTCTACGACCAGAACACCACGATCTCCAAGCATCATATCGACTCTTTCCTGGCCGAATCAGGCAAGGAGCCGTACCGGTCACGGATGATCGTGACCACGACCGACCACTGGGGCCCGAACGCCGAAGAGGCCCTCGCGGGCCAGCAGATCCCGGTGACCCGGCTGCGGTTCCGCGACCTGGCCGAATCCAGCATCGACTGGTCTCAGTTCGATGTGGCCACGCCAGAGATCATGGAGCTCAAGGAACGCAAGCGTCTCCGCGAGCATCAGGTCCAGGCGATCGCGAAGGTTCGCGAGGGCCTGAGCACCCATGACCGCGGCAAGCTGATCATGGCCTGCGGGACGGGAAAGACGTTCACGTCGTTGAAGCTTGCCGAGCAGCTGGTGCCCCTGGGGGGTCGGGTGCTGTTCCTGGTGCCCTCGATCGCGTTGCTGTCGCAGACGTTGCGGGAGTGGTCGATCGAGGCCGAGGTCTCGCTGCGGGCATTCGCGGTGTGCTCCGACATCAAGGTCGGTGCCGGCAAGGCTCGGCGAGAGGCGGCAGCCGAGGACATTTCCGTAGTCGACCTGGCGCTACCGGCGACCACCGACCCGGCACGCCTGAACGCCAAACTCGCCAACCCCGACGCTGGACTCGGTCGGATGACAGTGGTGTTCTCCACCTACCAGTCCATCGACGTCGTCGCCCGCGCTCAACAGATGGGGCTGCCAGACTTCGATCTGATCATATGCGACGAGGCTCACCGGACCACCGGCGTGACCCTGGCCGGTCAGGACGAGTCGACCTTCGTGCGCGTACACGATGGCGACTACCTGCGGGCGACCAAACGCCTGTACATGACCGCCACTCCCCGAATCTACGACGACGCCTCCAAGGCCAAGGCCGGACAGGCCAACGCGGTACTGGCCTCTATGGACGACGAGAAGGTGTTCGGACCGGAACTGCACCGGCTCGGGTTCGGCGAGGCTGTCACCCGAGGGCTGCTGTCGGACTACAAGGTCCTCGTCCTGGCCGTCAATGAGGAACAAGTATCCAAGACCTTCCAACAGCAGCTGGCCGACAAGGACTGCGAGCTCCGCCTGGATGACGTCGCCAAGATTGTCGGGTGTTGGAACGGTCTGGCCAAACGCGGACAGGCCGAGCACGATTTCGGCACCGACCCCGCGCCGATGACCACGGCCGTGGCGTTCGCCGGGACCATCGCCAACTCAAAGAAGTTCGCGGCGATGTTCCAGCGGGTCGTCTCTGACTACATCGATGCTCACCGCATCGCCCACCCCACCGACCCCGAAACCAACGGCGATGCCGCCGGCGGTGAGCCGGCCGGCAGCCTGGCTGAGGCGCTGCACTGCGAGGTCGACCACGTCGACGGTACGTACAACGTGCTGCTGCGCAACGAAAAGCTCGATTGGCTGAAAGCCGCTCCCACCCCGGGACGCTGTCGAGTGCTGTCCAATGCCCGCTGCCTGGCCGAAGGGGTCGACGTCCCCGCACTGGACGCGGTGATGTTCCTTAACCCGCGCAAGTCCACGGTTGACGTCGTGCAGTCCGTGGGGCGGGTGATGCGTCTGGCTGACGGCAAGCAGTACGGGTACATCATCCTGCCCATCGGCATACCGTCCGGGCTTAGCCCCGAAGAGGCGTTACGGGACAACTCCAGATATCAGGTGGTCTGGGAGGTTCTGCAGGCGTTGCGGGCGCACGACGAGCGTTTCAACGCCATGGTTAACAAGATTGAGCTGAACAAGGCCCGCGACGAGCGAGTCCAGATCATTGGCGTTGGTACCTACGATGCCGATGCCGACCGTACCGGCAACTCCAAGGCGTCACCGGCGGCGGTCCAGCAGCAGCTGCCATTGGAATGGTTGGACGAGTGGCGGGAGGCGATCTACGCCAGGATCGTCGCCAAGGTCGGGTCCCGCCGCTACTGGGACCAGTGGGCTAGCGACGTCGCGGGCATCGCCGAGAGGCATACCACCCGCATCAAGGCCCTGCTGGCCGATCCAACCAGCCGCACGGCCCGGGAGTTCGAGGAATTCCTCGGCGGCCTGCGCGGCAACCTCAACGCTAGCATCACCGCCGACGACGCGGTCGACATGCTCGCCCAGCACCTGATCACCCGGCCGGTGTTCGAGGCCCTGTTCGACGGCTATTCCTTCGCCGAACACAACCCGGTCTCCCGCGTCATGCAGGCCATGCTCGACGTGCTCGACGCTCACAACGTCGACGCTGAAGCCGAAAGCCTCGACCAGTTCTACGCCTCCGTACGGATGCGGGCCGAGGGCATCGACAACGCCACCGGCAAACAGAAGATCATCACCGAGTTATACGAGAAGTTCTTCAAGCTCGCCTTCCCCCGCATGGCCGACAAGCTCGGGATCGTCTACACCCCGGTCGAGATCGTCGATTTCATCATCCGCTCCGTCGATGAGATCCTGCGCGAGGAGTTCGCCGCCAGCCTGTCCGACGAGGGGGTGCACGTCCTCGACCCCTTCACTGGCACCGGCACGTTCATCGTCCGGGTGCTTGAATCCGGGCGAATCCGCCCCGACGACCTTGGCCGCAAGTATGCCAGCGAACTGCACGCCAACGAGATCCTGCTGCTGGCCTACTACATCGCCGCGATCAACATCGAGGCCACCTACCACGGCCTCGCTGCTCAGCAGGACCCCGAGGCGGGCTACACCCCGTTCGACGGGATCGTGCTCACCGACACCTTTCAGATGACCGAAAAAGACGACTTCGACGACGAGACTGTCTTCCCCACCAACAACGACCGCGTCGTACGCCAACGGGACCTCGACATCCGCGTCATCCTCGGCAACCCGCCCTACTCGGTCGGCCAGACTAGCGCCAACGACAACAACGCCAACCTGAAGTACCCCACCCTCGACACGTCGATCCAAACCACCTATGCCGTCCGCGGAACTGCGGCCAACAAGAACGCCCTCTACGACTCCTACATCCGCGCGATCCGCTGGGCCTCGGACCGAATCAAGAACCAAGGTGTCATAGGCTTCGTCACCAACGGTGGCTTTCTCGACGCCAACACAGCCGACGGTCTGCGCCTAAGCCTGGCCGACGAGTTCACCTCGATCTACATCCTCAACCTTCGCGGCAACCAGCGCACCGCTGGCGAACTCTCCCGCCGCGAGGGCGGCAAGATCTTCGGCGCAGGCAGCCGCAATACGGTAGCGATCACCCTACTCGTGAAAAACCCAGCCCGTTCCAGCCCTGCCACGATCCGGTATCGAGACATCGGCGACTACCTCACGCGCGAGGAGAAACTCGCCGCCGTCGCCGACGCCACCCTCACCGGCGTCGACTGGCAGGAGGTCACTCCAAATGCCGCTGGCGATTGGATCAGCCAACGTAACGACGCCTTTGCCGCCTTTACCCCTATCAGTTCGAAAGGTGGCGGATCTGGAATCTTTGCTACTCATAGCCGAGGACTTGAGACGGGCCGCGACGCCTGGGTCTACGGCTACTCGCTTGCCGCGCTGCGCGACACCGTGACTTCGATGGCCGATACCTACAATACTGAGACCGAACGCTTTGCCGAATTCTGCAGAACGACTGCAGTTGCCAACCCCAAGAGTATTATCAAGGACTTCGTCAACTCGGATCCGAGTCGAATTAGCTGGTCTTCCAGTCTGTTATCGAAAGTCACGGCAGGCGTGCATGCGACAGTTCACGACGACGGCTTCCGACTTACGGCATACAGGCCATTTAACCGCCAATATGCCTACTTTGACGGACTTCTAAATCACCGCGTAAGGGAGAGTATTTGAATTAGATAGATTCAAATTTGTATTCTGTGGCGACGGTTCCCGGGGATATCCTTGTCCTGTCTGGGTGCT
>JAFGOK010000096.1 GCA_016926535.1 Micromonosporaceae bacterium
AAACGGGCGGCAGCCGCGCCCGAAGCAGTGCCGGCCGCGACTGACGCGGTGCCGCTCGCGGCGAAGAGCTGACCGCGAGATCCGCAATTCACCGCCGATGGAACCAGGCAGAGGGAGTCAGAAGATCATGGCTGAACGAACCGTCGTTATCGGATCGAGGGTCGGCCTCCACGCCCGGCCAGCGGCTCTCTTTGCCCAGGCCGCGGCGGTAGCACGGGCCCGGGTGACCATCAGCCGGCCGGGCGGGAAACCAGTGGATGCCGCCAGCATCCTCATGGTGCTCACCCTGGGGGTCGCCTGCGGAGAGAGCGTCATGATCTCCGCAGAGGGCGACGGTGCGGACGCCGCGCTGGACGCGCTGGCAGTGCTGCTCGCCCGCGACCTCGACGCGGAGCCGTGACATGGGCTGCCAGCTCACCGGACTCGGCGTGAGCCCTGGGACAGTGGTCGGGGTGGTGGCCCGCCTGGGGGCCCCACCCCGACCCCCGGCCGACGAGGTCTGCGGAACCAATCCGGCGGCGGAGTTGGAGCGGGTTCGCTCCGCCCTGGCGATGGTCGCCGGATTGCTGGAGGAGCGGGCGGCGACCGTGCCGGGAGCCGGTGGTGCGATCCTGCGCGCGACCGCCCTGATGGCCCGGGATCCCGGGCTGGACAGCGCGGTCAGAGGGCTCCTTGAACAGGGCTGCCCAACGGCACGCGCCCTGGACACCGCGGTGGAGAGCTTCTGCGAGGCGCTCGAAGGGGCCGGTGGGTATCTCGCCGAGCGCGCTGCCGATCTCCGTGACGTCCGTGACCGAGCCTTGGCCCACCTGCTCGATTTGCCCACTCCAGGCATTCCGCATCCGGGGCACCCGTTCGTTCTGGTCGGCCGGGACCTTTCCCCGGCGGACACCGCGACCCTTGACCCGGCGGAGGTCCTTGGCATCGTCACGGAACTCGGCGGTCAGACGAGCCACACCGCGATCCTGGCCAAGGGCCTCGGGATCCCTGCCGTACTGTGCTGCCCCGGCGCGCGGGATCTGGCCGACGGCGAGGTCGTCATCGTTGACGGCTCGACTGGCGGGGTCATGGTCGACCCGGACCGGGCGGCTCTGGCCGAGGCGAGGAGACTCGCCTCGGCCAGAGCCGCAGTCCGCCGCCGTATCGCCGCGTCCGCCTCCGGGCCGGGCCAGACCGCTGACGGCCATCCGGTCTCGCTCCTGGTGAACGTCGATGGCCTCGATGGCGCCCTCCGGGCAGCTGCGGCTGACAGCGAAGGGGTCGGCCTGTTCCGCACGGAGGCCCTGTTCCTCGACCGGACAACGGCCCCGAGCGTCGCGGAGCAGGCCGCGGCATACGCGCGGGTGCTCGCCGCGTTCGCCCCGCGGCCGGTCATCGCGCGCACCCTGGACGCCGGAGCGGACAAGCCGCTGGCCTTCGTCGAGCACGCCAGGGAAGAGAACCCGGCGCTCGGGGTTCGGGGGTACCGGATGGCTGCGTCCCAGCCCGACCTGCTCGACGCGCAACTGGCGGCGCTGGCCAGGGCGGCGGGGGACACCGGGGTGGAGGTTCGGGTGATGGCCCCGATGGTCTCGGTGCCCGCAGAGGCCGCCGCGTTTCGCGAGGCGGCTGGCCGACACGGGCTGCGGACCGCGGGGGTCATGGTGGAGGTCCCGGCAGCGGCGCTGCGGGCCGGCGACCTTCTGGCCGAGGTGGACTTCGTCAGTATCGGAACCAACGATCTGGCCCAGTACACCTTCGCCGCCGACCGGGCGTGCGGGGAACTCAGCGACCTGCTCGACCCATGGCAACCGGCCCTGCTCGATCTGGTTGCCGCCGTCGGGGCAGCGGGCCGAGCCCTCGGCCGGCCGGTGGGCGTGTGTGGAGAAGCGGCATCCGATCCCCTGCTGGCCTGCGTCCTGGTTGGACTCGGTGTCACCAGCCTGTCCATGGCCGCAGGGGTGCTACCGGAGGTCCGCTTCGCGCTCGCGGCCCACCAGATGCGGACCTGCGCCGAGATGGCCAGGGCTGCCCGGGCCGCGCGGAGCGCCGTCGCCGCGCGGGACGCCGCTCGGGCTCTGGCGGACCCGGAGGTCCTCGCCATGGTGCGCTGACGTCGAATGGGGTTACTACCAGCCCGGCGTCATGGCAGCTGCTCAGAGCGGCTGTGAGCACGGCGGCCCTCTCGATGTCCCGCAGAACGGTCAGTTCGTCAAGGCTTACGGCTCGGATGTGCATGGACACATTGTCCACGGCACGCCGGATGGCGTCATCGATTATGGGCTGCTGTCAACTTGCCAGGGTGCCGGCGAACACCTGCCAGGCCAGCAGGGACTTGGCGACGAGACTCAGCGTGATGTAGGCCCGCTCGCCGACCAGGTAGTCCGACCAGGGGCCGACCCGCCGGTACTGCAGCCACTGGTTCACGGCGAAGATGTTGAACAGGACGAACAGCGATACGAAGATGCCGTAGACGAACCCGGGAGGCTCGACCGTAACCGGCGAACCCGGCGTCAGCAGGTAGATGGTGATGGCGACCCACGGGACGATCCCGGCGACACACCCGAAGACGAACGGCAACCATCCGCCGCTGCCCGGTTCCTCGTACTGTTCCTGCAACCATCCGAACAGGATCATCGAGAGGTTCACTCCGAAGATCGTGAGCAGTGCTGCCACGTCGCTGATACCGACGATCTGTGCGATGAGAACGATCATGATAGAGGCCGAGACCGAGTACTCGGCCCAGCGGAAGATGTTGCGGTGCTGGCGCAGTCCTGCGACATAGCGCGGGAAGAGGGCAGGCGAGGCGACGACGAGATGGGCGATCGCCGACAGCCCCAGGAACGCGGCGACTCCCCACGCGATCCGGATCTCCACCAGAGACACCGGTTCAAGCGGGGGCGTGCCTGGCGGGCCCTGCATGTAGGAGGCGGTGACCGGCAGGGCGAAGTCGTTTGACAGCAGGACGACCGCGACTGCCTGGACGGCGTGAACGCCTGCGGCCACCAGGTTGTAGCGACGAAGACCGGTGAACCGGGACTCCAGAGCGTTGGCCGTGGATCCAGTGGAGGCGGCGGGTTCGCCTGCCGTCCCGCCGGACGACTTGGCAGCCTCGGACATGTCAGCTCCTCAGGTGGCGTGGACGTTGAAGACGTTTGGTGACCCCTGACCTCACTGACATCATGGCGGTCGGGGCGAGGCGACGGTACGTAAAACGTCTACCCGAACAGGCTACGGGTATTCAGGACCACTACCTGGCTGCGAGCATGGCGCAGAACAGGGCGCCCTGCTTGATGGCGTCGTCCCTCGTGTTTCGCACTTTCGCTATGAGTGGCGGCTACAGCATCGTGAGTGAGTGGCCCGGCGGCTTCCAGGGCCAGGTGAGTGTGACGAGCCGGACGGCTGCCACCACCTCGGCGTGGACCGCAACGGTCAGCCTTGGCAGCGGCCAGCAGATCACCCAGGCCTGGAATGTGACGGTCACGCAGAGCGGGACGACGGTTACAGCGCAGCCCATGAGCTGGAACAGCACCCTGGGGATCGGGGGATCGGGGGACCGGGGGATCGGCCAGCTTCGGTTTCATCGCCTCGACCACCGGCGCCGCAGCCTCGGTGCCACTGGTGACCTGCACGGTGAGTTGAGGCCCGCCGGTCCGTGTTCCCGCCAGCGGCCCGCCGGATTTGGTCTAGCAGCGGTAGGCGTTGCGCCGATGGCGGATGGAGTGGATCTCCACAACTCGCTTGGCCTCATAAATCCGGTAAATGATCCGGTACGTTCCGCGGCGGGCGGAGTGGAAGCCGTCGAAGGGCTCGTCGAGCGGCTTGCCAACCCGATAGGGGTTGGCCGCAATCGCATGCTGGATGGTCTCCGTGGCCGCGATCGCCACCTCCAGCGGCAGGTCCTCGTGCAGGTTGCGGCGAGCCTGCCGGGAGAACATCACCGCGTATGGGCTGGGCGCTTCGCGTGCGCCCTCCCCCCGCCGCGCGCCTCGCGGAGGCATCAGGCAGCCCTGCTGCGACGCCGTTTCAGTTCGGCGCGAACCTCGTCCAGCGAGAACGTGTCGCCGGCTGCGAATTCTTCTCGCGACTGACGCAGATCTGCGATGGCCTCGTCGTCGGAGAGTAGGTCGAGCGTCTCCCGCATCGACTCATACTCGGCAACCGAGATCAGCATCACGTCCGCGCGGCCATTGCGGGTGATCGTAAAGTGGTCGTGCTCCCGAGCGACTCGGTCAGCAAGCTCGGCGATCCGGGCCTTGGCTTCCGTGATGGGAATGGTCTCCATAGCAGCCACTTTAGCGACCGGTCAGGATTATGACCAGGCAGTCCCTGAGCTGGGTTTCACTCGCTCCAAGGGCCGACGTGTGAAGGGACGATGGGCACGGAGGCTAGCAGCCAGAACGAACCCGATGACCCGGGCGTGCCAGGACCAGGGGCGTCCTTGCTCGCCGGATGGACAACCCGACAGGTGAGGAGCAGGCTGTCGTGGTGCGTGATACGACCGGTGCCGGGGCGGCCGCAGCGGGCTGGGTGTGGGGCGGGTTCGGGATTGCGAATCCGTGTTCGAGGCTGCTGACGCGTGCCGAGCCCGCCGCCCGGTGGATGACCCTGACCGGGATTCTCGACCGTCCGGCAGTTGATCCGGACGTCGTCGCGTCGCACGCGGCGGTCCTCTGCGCGCCGCAGACGCAGGCGTTGCTGGATCGGCTGCCGGACTGGACGGCGGGAGACCGGTTGTCCGGTCACGACAGTCCACGGTATGCGCCGAATCTGCTCGGTCTTCTGGCGGACCAGGGGATCGTCGCTCCTGACGACGAGCGCATCGCGCACCTGCTCGACCAGATGCTGGAGCATCAGGATGACGCTTACCTGCCCGAGGCCATCCGGCCCGCCGGGTTGCCGGAGGCGGCGCGGGTGTCGCTGCGGGCGTGGCGGCAGCGTGGGGTGGAGCAGCCATACATGCTGGTTCGAAGGGCACCGGTACACCCCGACTGCCGTGAGTCACCCGTCTCCTTCTGCGAGGGGGAGACGGCAACGGGAAGGAGCGGAGGATATGGCGAGTGCTCGCATCCTGGTACTGGCTGGTCGAGGCCGCTACGAGGACCCGTGGCACGACCATCCTGGGACGTCGGCCCGGATCGCGACGATCCTGGCGGAGCAGGACGGCTGGGGGGCGACGGTGCGGGGGACCTTCCCGGATGCCTTCGGTGACCTCGCGGCGTTCGACCTGGTCGTGGTCAACGCCGGTCGGGGTCGAGTCGACCCGGGGTTTGACGGGGACGACGCCACCTGGCTGCCGGCCCATGAGTCGCTGCGCGACTATGTGGCGGCAGGGGGCCGGGTGCTGGGAGTCCACCAGAGCGCCAACGCGTTCACCGACAGCCCGTACTGGCGGGAGTTGCTCGGTGGGGCCTGGATTCCTGGGGTGTCCTGGCATCCACCGCTGGATGAGGCGGTCTGTGCGGTGGTCGCCCTGAACCACCCAGTGGTGGCGGGGCTGGCCGAGGTGCGCGCGCTCGACGAGCGGTACTGCGGCCTGGAGCTCCGGCCGGGCAGTACCGTGCTGCTGACCCAGCGGGAGGGCGGGGTTGCTCACCCGGTGGCCTGGCTCAGCGGGGCGGGCAGAGTCGGATACGACGCTCTCGGCCATGACCTGCGCTCCTACGACTCTCCCAGCCGCATCGAGCTGCTGCGCCGTGAGGTTGGATGGCTGCTGCGGCAGCCGGACGAAGGCTGATCGCAGGGCTGGGGATCGCCGCTCGGCCTGTCCTCGGCCTGCCCTCGGCCTGTCCTCGGGGGACCCGAGGCGCGCTCGGAAAGCATCGGTAGTTTTCGGCAATGATAGCTCCGGCGCCCACCATTCAGCCGGGGACTGGTTCGCCGAGCCTCGATATAGGAGATCTGACATGGCCTCTAGTCAGGCAAAATATCTCCCAGCGAGATCTTCATCTGAAATAGACGTTCCGTAAACCTTCCGAGAATTGTTGACGACCTGGCGGGGTTCGGCAATACTCACGCCATCGACAGGCCTCGACGGCTGTCGATCCAGGTTACCGCCGTGACCTGGTTCTCCGGTCGTCGAGCGCACGGTGACCGGCCAACCCACGCTGCGTTCTACGACGCCGGGGCACGGTTGCCGCCATACCAACCGCCGGCGGGCCACCCGGGTCGTACACGCCGCCCGATTCTCGTTCAGCAGGAGGTCTCACGCATGAACGACACCCCAACCGACCCGAAGGTCCGCAGCCGCAGCCGCACCCGGCTGCTCGTGGGCGGCACCGTCGCCGCGGCCCTTGTCGCGGCCGCGGCCCTGCTGCCCGGCCTGGCCAGTGCCGAGGCGGACAAGACCGTCACCTCGAACCAGGAGGGCACGCATAACGGCTTCTTCTACTCGTACTGGAAAGATAGCGGCAACGTCAGCATGACGCTGGGCGCCGGAGGCAACTACAGCGTCCAGATGAGCAGCATCAACAACTCCGTGGTCGGCAAGGGCTGGAACCCCGGCACGAGCCGCACCATCAACTACTCCGGCTCGTTCAACTGTGGCGGCAACTGCTACCTGGCCCTCTACGGGTGGACGAGGAACCCACTCATCGAGTACTACGTGGTGGAGAACTACGGCAACTACAACCCGAGTTCTGGCGCCACCAGACTGGGCTCAGTCACCACCGACGGCGGCACCTACGACATCCTCCGCTCCCAGCGGGTCCAGCAGCCGTCCATCGATGGGACCCAGACGTTCTACCAGTACTGGAGCGTGCGCCAGTCGAAGCGGACCGGCGGCACCATCACGATGGCCAACCACTTCAACGCGTGGGCCCAGCTCGGGCTGAACCTCGGCTCGCACTACTACCAGATCATGGCGACCGAGGGGTACCAGAGCAACGTCAGCTCCAACATCACTGTGAGTGAGGGCTCCGGCGGTAACACCACGACCAACCCGACGACCAACCCGACGACGGCGAACCCGACCGCTGGGGGAAGCTGCACGGCGACGCTGTCGGCCGGGAGCCAGTGGAGTGACCGCTACAACCTCAATGTTGCGGTGTCCGGCTCCAACACGTGGACGGTGACGATGAATGTGCCGTCACCGGCGAAGATTCTTTCGACGTGGAACATCTCCGCCAGTTATCCCAGTGCTCAGCAGCTGGTTGCCACACCGAACGGGAGTGGCAACAACTGGGGGGTGACCATCCAGACCAACGGTAACTGGACCTGGCCGACCGTCAGCTGCCAGGCCACCTGATCACGGGATCGTGCCGCGCCCGGCCACCCCGGGCGCGGCACGATCCCCACTCGCACCTGACTCCGGGAGAAAGGCCACCATCATGTTCCGCCTGCATCGCCTCACCGCGCGGACCGCGGTCACAGGGGCGATCGTTACCGTCGCCGCTGCTGCGGCCGTCACCGCGATCACGGTCGTCGCCACCCCGTCCGAGGCCGCCACCTGCAACGGGTACGTCGCTCTCACCTTCGACGACGGCCCCAACAGCAATACCAACACCCTGCTGACCACGCTGAAGAACAACGGCCTGCGGGCAACGCTGTTCAACATCGGCCAGAACGCCGCCAACAACCGTTCCCTGGTACAGGCCGAGGTCTCGGCCGGGATGTGGATCGGCAATCACAGCTACACCCACCCACACATGACGAGCCTGAGCCAGTCGCAGATGTCATCGGAGCTCTCGCAGACGCAGAGCGCCATCCAGGCCGGGGGCGCACCGGCGCCGACGCTGTTCCGCCCCCCGTACGGCGAGACCAACTCCACCCTCCAGTCGGCGGCATCCGCGCTCGGCCTGCGGGTCGTGACCTGGGACGTCGACTCTGGCGACTGGAACAACGCCAGCACGGCCCAGATCGTTCAGAAGGCCAGCGGCCTCCAGAACGGTCAGATCATGCTGATGCATGACCAGTACCAGACCACGATCCAGGCCATCCCGCAGATCGCCTCCAATCTGGCCAGTCGCAACCTGTGTGCCGGGATGATCTCGTCGAGCACCGGGCGTGCCGTGGCTCCAGACGGTGGCACCAACCCCACAACGAACCCGACGACCAACCCGACGACGGCGAACCCGACCGCTGGGGGAAGCTGCACGGCGACGCTGTCGGC
>JAFGOK010000579.1 GCA_016926535.1 Micromonosporaceae bacterium
CGCGCTGCGGCCAGTTCCACTCGCAGGTGGGCGGCTTCGGCCTCGGCGTGTTCGGCGGCCCGGCGGGCGGCTGAGAGTTCGTCGGCGGGCCGGGCCGGTTCGGTGCGTAGCTCGTCGGCGGGTGCTCCGGCGGCTTCGGCGATGGACTGGGTGGCCTTGGCCGCGCGGGGGTCGCGTTCGGCGGCCAGCCGGCTGATCTCGGCCCGGTTCCTGGCCCGCCCGGTGAGGTGTCCGGCCAGGGTGCCGGCGAGGGTGGTGATCGTGCTGGTGCCGGCCACCGCCAGCAGGAGTTCGGCGGCGGTCATGGCTGGGTTCAGGTGACGGGGGTGGTCCAGGCCGCAGCACTGGTCACCGGGCCGTCTGCTTCGTTGTTGCAGGCCACCAGCCATCCGGCTGGTCCATCATGGGTGGTGGTGTGCTGGTGGAATACCTGCGCCTGGGTTGTCCCGAATCCTTTGCGGGGAGGTGGTGGGCCCCTGGGATCGGCCCGGCGTTCTGGATCGCGGTGATGGTGGCGTCGAAGCGGGCGTCGTTGAAGGTTCGGCCTTCGGTGGCCTTGTCGATGATGCCTGAGTATCCCTCGGCGGCGGCGCCGAACACGCGGGCAGCCTTGAAGTTGTCCTGGTGGTTGGAGATGTCGAGCAGCCAGGTGACCATGGTCAGGCTCCCAGGTAGGTGAGGATTGGGTGCCCGGCCCGCAGCCAGCGGCGTTCAGTGATCCGAGTGTATCCCTGGGGTCCGATGGGGCTGCCCTGGTGTGCGGTTTTGTGTCGGTGTTGGTGTGGTGTCATCGTGGGCTGTCAGCATCATGGTGGCGGTGGCAGGTGTCCCACGCCGGCGAGGAATGACTCTGGAGGCAGCCGGCTGGGGTGTGGGTGCCCGGGGTCGGGGCGCCACTGGTCGACTGGGACCAGGCCGGGTTCGATGAGGTCGAAGCCGTGGAACATGCGCAGGATGGTCGGCCGGTCGCGCAAGGAGAGCGGGGTGGGTGACCGGTCGTAGATCTGCGTGGCGGTGGCGGCGGCCGTCAGTCCTGCGTCGTCGTGGGGCTGGGTGGCGTGCGAGATCACCAGCATGCTGCCGGGAACCAGCCGCAGGCGATGGTCGGCCAGGATGGTGTCGAGTTCTCCGTTGACGAAGTGCAGGACGGAGACGAGCAGGATCGCCACGGGCCGGGTGGGATCCAGGAGTCTGCGGGTGGTCGGGTCCTCCCAGATGGTTGCGGTTTCCCGCAGGTCGGCCTGGATGGCGCCCAGTTGTGGCTGGTCGGCGAGCATGTGCTGGGCGTGGATGGCCGCGACCGGATCGTGGTCGACATATACGACGGTGGTGGTGGGGTTGATCCGGTGGGCGATGTCGTGGACGGCGCCGGCGGTGGGGATGCCGGAGCCGAGGTCGAGGATCTGGGTGACGCCGCTGGTGATGATGTGGCGTACGGCGCGGTGAAGGAACGCCCGGTTCGCCCGAGCGGTGGCGATCGTGTCCGGAGCGGCTTGGACCAGGTGTTCGCCAGCGGCTCGGTCGACGGCGAAGTGGTGGTTGCCGCCCAGGAGCCAGTCGTAGATCCGGGCGGCATTGGGTCGTCCCAGCCCGATGTCGACGGCCCCGGGTATGCCGGTCCAGTCCGGGGGGTGGAGGCTGGTGCCGGGCGTGCCGGGTGTGTTGGGACTGGCGGGTGACAGGCTCGCTGGTCTGGGCTCAAACGGCTTGGTCATGGTGGACTCTCAGCGGTAGACGGCGGTGGTGAGGTCTCCTGCGGCGGCGTCAACCGCCGTGATGATCGCGGGAACGGCCTGGCAGCAGCCGGTCGCCTGGTGACGGACACGGACCATGGCCTGGTCGATGAGTGGTTGCACCTCGCCGGGGGCGCCCAGATACACGGCGTCGTGCAGGCCCAGGACTCCGACGAGTCCGGCCAGGGCGTCGACGGCCAGGTTCGCCGGTTGGGTGTTTCGCAGCCCGGCGCTGAGGATGCTCTGGGCTTGGATGAGGGTGCGTTGCTCGACGGGCCGGTGGCGGGTGATCCCCCAGCGGCGGGTGGTGGTCAGGACTGAAGCGGCCACCAGCCCGCCCTGGACACGCTCGTAGAGGCCCTGCCCCAGGGCGCGGATCTGGTCGCGGAGGGGATCGGCGGCGCTGGCCTGGATTCGGGCGCGGATCGTGGTGAGGGTCTGGTCGGCGATGGGTTCGCCGACCAGGCTGTGGTCGTAGAGATCCGTGATGATCATGTGCCCGTGTTCGATGTGGATCCGTTCGGCCAGGACGAGATCGATCAACAGTGCGCCGGCCAGCCCGGCGTTGAGGGTCGGTGGGTGGATGCGGGGGCGGAAGCCGTGGTACTCGTCGTGGGCCAGCAGGAACAGCCGTTGGTGGACCGGCGATGGTGCGAGCATCACGATCTCCTTGTCGTGTGGCCGGTTCGCCGGGGCTCAGCCGAGGACGGCCGCGGTGGTGCGAAGCCGCTGGTGCAGACCGTCGAAGGCGATCACCCCTGGGAGGGTGGTCTTGCCGATCGCGGCGACCAGGGTGTAGTTCGGGTCGCAGACGTTGCCGATGTGGGCCGTGCCGGCCTGGGAGACGAGTTGGTAGGCGTCCAGCGGGTCCAGACCGGTCAGGTCCTGCGTCCAGGTGACCAGGTCGGCCTGGCTGATGCGGTAGGCGTCTTCCAGGGGGCGGGCGCAGCCGACGCTCATCAGGTGGGTGTCGGACTCCAGCCGAGGACCGGGAATGGTCATGCCCTTGACCAGATCGACGAGCAGGGTGACGTGGGCGGCGATTTCGACGGCGACGCCGCAGAGTTCCCCGTCGCCCTGCCGGGCGTGGGCGTCGCCGAGGGCCAGGAGCGCCCCGTCGACGTTGACGGGTAGGTACACGGTGGTTCCGGGTCGAACCTGGGGGATGTCGAGGTTCCCGCCGTGGGTGTCCGGTACCACGGTGGAGCGGACCTCGCCTGCGGCCGGGGCGACCCCGATGGTGCCGATCATTGGTTCCAGGGGCAGGTGAACGTGGTGGAGGCCGTTGGTGTCCTGGTACCGCACGGTGTTGGTGTCCTGGTCGATCGGGTAGATCCAGACCCGTTCGGCCAGCAGGGGCTGGAGGTTGGGGGTCTGGTGGGTGCCGGTCAGCGCGCCGAACGCTGGGTAGGTTGCCGAGACACCCCAGTCCCGGGCGGGTTCGATGGCGACCAGGTGGACGGCGAGGGTGTCGCCGGGTTCGGCGCCGACGATGTGGAACGGCCCGGAGATCGGGTTGAGGCGCTGCGGGTCGCACACTGCCGAGGGCAGGTCAGTGCCGGTGCGTATCCGGCCGCCGAAGCAGTCCTCGCAGGCCACGCCAAGGATACCGCCGGGATGGATGCGCAGGACCGGGGTTCGGCCGCCGAAGGTGTAGCCCAGTTCCGATCGTTTCGGCTGGTACTCGATGATCTCGACCATGGTCAGGCCCCCAGTCCGGACAGGCGGGGCCGGCGGCCGGCGAGAGTCAGTCCGATCAGGACTACGATTCCGCAGCCGACCCAGGCGAGGCCGACCTTCTGGGCGAGGATGTTCGTGTGGATGGCCACCGCCCCCAGGATTCCGATACCGGAGACGGGGATGAGCAGGTGGACTCCGAGTCGGCGGCTGCGGCGGCGGATGAGGTGGTGCCAGATCACCGAGGCGTGCAGGATGGCGAACGCGATGATCGCCCCGAAGTTGATCAGTGAGGAGAGCAGGGCGATCCCGTCGGCGCGGGAGGCCATGTACAACCCGAGAACCAGGGACAGTGCGGCGACGAGCAGGACGGCGTTGACGGGCACGGCCCGGCGGACTGACACCCTGGCCAGGAAACCGGGCAACTGCCGGTCGCGGGCCATGGCGAACAGCAGGCGGCTGGTGGAGACCTGGGCGACGAGGCTGTTGGCGATCCCCCAGGCCAGGGCGGTGGCCACGGCGGTGAGGGTGGCCAGCGGGTGGCCGCCGGCGACCTGGGCGGCGTCGTAGAACGCGGTCCCGTCCGGGTCACCGTCGGCGATGAGCGTCGCGGGGTCGGCCACGAGGAGGGACGCGACCCAGGTCTGGGCGATGAACAGGACCCCGACCAGCAGCAGCGCCCCGGTCATGGCCACACCGATCTGGCGGGAGCCGCCCCGGTTCTCCTCGGCGAGCATGCTGATCCCGTCGAACCCGAGGAAGCTGAGCATGGCCACCGACACGGCGCCCAACAGCACCGGCCAGGTGAACGTGCCGGGGTTGAACACCGGATCCAGGGAGAAGCCCTGGCCGCGGCCCTGGGACAGCGCCCATACCCCGACCGCCAGGAATATGGCGAGGACGACGAGTTCGGCGATCAGGAAGGCGCTGGTCACCCGGGCGGTCATGCGGAGCCCGTAGAGGTTGATGATCGTGTTGAGCAGCAGGAACCCGACGATCCACGCCCAGACCGGCACCGTGGGGATCGCGTCGGTGCAGGCCACGGCGGCGACCAGGGACAGCAGCCCGGGGACCAGGACGTAGTCCAGGAGCATGGCCCACCCGGCGAGGAACCCGATCCGGGGGCCGATGCCCCGCCCGGCGTAGTTGTAGACCGAGCCGGCCATGGGGAAGGCACGGACCATCTGGGTGTAGGAGCAGGCGGTGATCAGCATGGCGAGCATGCCGACGGTGTAGGCGAGGGCGACCATGCCGCCGGAGGCGGCGAACACGCCGCCGAAGATCCCGAACGGGGCGATCGGAACCATGAACACCAGGCCGAACGCCAGCAGCGGCCACAGGCCGAGGGTGCGGCGCAACTGCGGCTGGTAGGCGAACCGGGTCACCTCGTCCACGTCGGTGATGGCCTCGAACGGCCGTGGGGGTGGTGGGAGGAGGGAAGCGCTGTGGTGCACGGGGATACCTCCGGGGGCGTTCACAGGCGAACGGGGCGGTGCGGAAGTACACAGATCACCGAGCGGAGCGCCTATGGTGATCGCGCTGTTACTGGGGTTGAGCCAATGCGGTTGATGCCAATGTCGGGAACCGGTGTCGGTGGGTTCCGACAATCCGGCGACATTCCATGCGCGAGCGGACGCAACACGCCAGGGGCCTTCGAGATTGGTGTCGCTGAACCGGCGATGGGGCATGCCACCGTGGCAAGACCTCCAACAGCCAGTGGTGGACGACACACATGCCAATATCAGCTGGCGCATGCGCCGATCCAACACTGGGACTGGACGCGGATCCAGCGCGCGACGCGATATCTCGGTTGAGATAGTCCATCCTCCGACGGAATAGCCCTACCTTGCCGATATATGGTGACCGGATATACGCTTCCGGCGGTCTCAACCGCATACAGCGCAGGGATGAAACTATGCTGGGCAGCTTTTTGGGCGATAGGACCTTGCCCATGGACTGGTGGACCTCACCAGACGTGTTGCAGACGCTAGCCCGGCGGGATGTCGGTCACCTGTTTCGCATGATCCAGAAGATCACAAAGGCCAGTCAGACCCGTATCGGTGCCGCCACTGGCCTCAATCAGGCTCAGGTCAGTGAGATCATGAGTGGTAGGCGACACGTGACAACGCTCGACGTCGCCTCGCGCATCATTGAAGGGCTCGCCATTCCCGAACCCGCCCGAACGGTGCTGCTTCTGGGAAACCTGGACCACGCGTCCGGGTGTCTTGAGCAAACGCGGTGCGTTTCTGTGCAGGCAGCCAACGCTCCAAGCCAACAGACGACGCAGGCAACACGGACCACTCCCGCCATGCTTGCGTACGGGGAACCAGGCCGACAACATGCCGTTGAGGGCGACGCGGTGCTGCTTCGGACGATGTCGGAGCGCTCGGTCGGGTTGCGTCCACACATTGACCGGGCGTTCACCGAGCGTCGCGTCACCGTCGACTTCTCCGGTTTCTCGGGCGAGACGCTGCACGGCACACTTCAGGAGCCACTGGACAAGGTTCGGGTCGGCCAGTACACCCCGGAATCCATTCACGTCCGAGCGCTCATTCTCGACACCGCGATTCCCTGGCATTTCCCCTGTGACAGGGACACCTTGGGGGATGATCCGGAGTTTCGCAGGAGAATGCATCGCCTGTCGGTCCGTCACAGTCAAGCAGTCATCGATTCCGTTGAGGAACTCCTGGACATGGGTCTCGTCGGGGATGCGTCGGTGGAGATTCGCGTGCACAACCTGACGCCGCTGTTCAAGCTTTATGTCCTCAACGGGCGGGATGTGTTCTTCGGTTTCTACCCGGTCACTGAGTTCTTGTTCAAGATTGACGACCAGCAGCACGCCGTTTTCAATCTGATGGGCAAGGACCAGACGTTGTTTCGATTCGCAAGGGCAAACGAGTCCGGCACTACGGTGGATGACTACGTCCGCGCTGCGCAGAGTTGGTTTGACAGCATCTGGACCACGGTGGCGAGGGAGTTCTCGGCGTGAGCAGGATGAGCGTGGACGCCATCTTCGGGACTGTCCGTGCCGTGTTGTTGGATTTCGACGGACCGGTGTGTGCGGCCTTCGCCGGATACCCCTCGCCCCAGATCACCGACCAGATGCGCGGAATCCTGTCCCGCGCCTTTCCAGAAGCCTTGAGCCGGTGCCGCCACCGCTATCCGCTGCACGCGTTGGCGCAACTTGGTGAGGTTCCGCGTCAGGTCCATGACGAGATGGAACAGGTCATTCAGCAGGGTGAGTTGCGTGCTGTGGAGTCGGCGACCGCGACACCCGGAACCACAGCGTTCCTATCCGCTTGCCGAGAGGGCCGCTTGCCGGTGATCATCGTCACCAACAACTACGAAGCGGCGGTGAGACGCTATCTGGATCGTATGCGTCTGACGGAGTACATCCTTGCTGTGGTGGCCAGGGACACCAGCGACGCCACGCGCATGAAACCCCACCCGTACCTCGTACACCGGGCGGTTGATCACCTCGGTGTTCCGGCGCAGCGGTGCGTGCTGGTCGGCGATTCCGATACCGACATCCAGGCGGCGGTCACGGCGGGGACGTTGTCCATTGGATACGCCAACAAGTCCGGCAAGGACCGCCAGTTCAGGAGGCTGGGGGCCAACAGTGTCGTAGCGGACATGTCAATATTGGCCGCTGCGGTGCGCCGGACACGGAAAGCCACCTCTTCCAGCGCGGACCGGACCAACGGATGACGGCTCCTGGTGGTTAGGCTGCCTGGTCATGCCAACCACTGACCCGAGTCCCCAGCCAGCTGTCACCGCGATCTGTGAGATCGAGGTGAAGTACCAGGTCGACGACCTCGTTGGGCTGGAGGGAGCACTGAGCGGCCGGGGCATTGTGTTGTCAGCACCGTCCGCGCAGGACGACCAGGCCTACGCCCCGACCTGGTGGAACTACGGGCAGAGCAAGCTGGGGGTGCCGTTCGCGCGGCTGCGCACCCAGAATGGGCGGCACCTGTTCACGGTGAAGACACCCTTGGCCAACGAACAGGCGTGCGCCGAGCAGGAGACCCTGGTCGACGACCGGGACCAGATGCACCAAGCCCTGCTGGCGATGGGGTTTCAGTCCACGGTCCGGATCGTCAAGACCCGGCGGACCGCCCGATCCGGGCGGCTCGGGCTGTGTGTTGACGAGGTCGAGCACGTCGGGGTGTTCCTGGAGGTCGAGCTGATCGCCCCGGCGGGCGGCGACGGCCTGGCGGCCCAGGCCGAGTTGGACGGGTTCGTCGCGGCGCTGGGGGTTCCGGTGCGGCGGGTGATGGACACCTACGACTCGCTGGTGCGTGATGCTCAGAGCGTCTGTGCCGCTACGTCCGGGGTTCCGCTGGGGTGCGGCAGATGAGCATCCCGCTCTGGCAGGTGATGGTGAACGCTCCGTCGCGCTCGATGGTTTCGGTCAGGCGCTGTTCGGCGCGGGCCAGGGTCGGTTCGAAGGGGACGCCGCTGTCGGCCGCCCACGCCTGGTAGGAGGCGAAGTGCGCGATGGCCGGGGCCGGTTCGGTGACGCTGATGACGCCCGGGAGGTGAACGAGGCGGACGTCGTCGAAGTACCGGGCCAGGCGAGCTGGGGCGTCGTCGAGCGGGAAGCGTTGGCTCAGGGAGATCCTGTGGGGACCTTCGGGGAGTCCGAGGACGTCGGCGGCGGCCTGGGACCACAACTGGTCCAGTTCCCGCTTGTCCGCGCGGGCGTTGGTGGAGGTGATCAGCGTGCCGTCCGGGGTGAGGACCCGAGCCAATTCCCGGAGCCCCGTGTCGGGATCGGGCAGGTGGTACAGCATGTGCATGACCAGCACGGCGTGCAGTGAACCGCTGGCGAAGGGCAGGGCCTGCGCGTCGGCGACCACCAGCGGTGGCCGCTGCTCGGCGAGGATTCCGGCGGACAGGTCCACCCCGACCACGACCAGGTCCGGGCGATGCTGGCGCAGGTGCCGCAGGTACCAGCCGTTGCCGCAGCCGATGTCGGCGACGATGCCGTTTGCGCCGGCGAGGTGGTCGGCCGCGATGGCCGGGAGGTCATGGCGGGGGTGTTGTGCCTGGTACAGCCGCTGGCGCGCGGCCAGGTGCGCGTCGGTGCCGTAGGCCTCCCGTGTGATCACGTGACGGTCGGTCGATGCGGGCGATTGGGCACCAGAACGGGTCACGATGGCGTGCCTCCAGATCGGTTGCTCGGGCCGTCGCCGGAGGACAGCGCCACCGGCGGCAGGCGGAATCCATCGATGGTTCGGCGCCTGTCGCGGGCCAGCGGTACACCGTTGTACCGCGGGGTGGTCAGGCGATCGGCGAGTTGCGTGACGCCGACAGGCGTTCAGAACAGTGTGCCGGTGTCGGTGAGGATCTCGTCGTCGACCGGCAGTCGCTTCTCGACGTCGAGGTCGGCGGCCACGAGGATCGCGGCGTGGTCGGTGAGCTGGCTGGTCCGGGGATCCTGGAGGTAGTCGCAGCCCTGGATGGTGGGGGTGATCGCGTCGCCGGTGTGGATGTAGTCGAAGCGGTAGGCGTTGCCGCCCCGCCCAAACCAGCTGTGTACCGGGGCTGTGGGGTGCAGGTGCTGGTGGGCGTCGGTCAGGCCCCGGGCGGTCAGGTCGTCGAGCAGGTCGTATTCGAACGGCAGAAACCCCTGGTACGGGGGCTGGTGGTCACGGGACACCACGTTGTAGTCCCCGACGAGGATCAGATGCTCTCGATCGGTGGCGTCGAGCCGGTCCAGGGCGGCCAGCAGGGTCCGGACGAACTCCCGTTTCCGCCCGATCTTCGATTGCTCGCGGTCGCTGGAAGGTACGTAGATCCCCAGGATCGTGGTCTCTGGTGTGGTGTCCACGGTGACCGCCACGGCCCGCCCAGCAGGCGTGATTCCGGCGGTGATCTCCGGTCGGATCGCGGCGGGCAAGCGGGTGAGGATCGCGGTGCCCCGGTCGCCGTTGAGGCTGGCCGCATGGGTGGTGTGCCAGCCTGCCTGCCGGTAGCGGTCGAGCAGGTGCCGGGTGCCAGGACCGTCGCTGGTCTCGGTGAGCACCAGGATGTCGGTGTTCTGGCTGGTGAGCCAGTTCCGCAGGGCCTGCGCCCGGGGCAGGGCCGCGGCGGCGATGTTCAATGTCAGCAGCGACAGCATGATGGGCTCAGTCTCCCCGCTCGGGAAGCTGTTCCAGAATCCGGGTGACGACCTGGTCGGGGTTCAGGGTCCGGCAGTCGACGCGGACCTGGTACCAGTCCTGGCGACGCAGGAAGCGTTGGGCCTCGCGGTACAGGGTCAGCTCCCGCTCCGGGGAACCGGTGAGCTCGAGGCGGCCGCGTCGGGGCCGGGCCGCCAACCGGGTGCGGATGACCGCCGGGTCCTCCTCCAGGTACACGGACATCGCCGGGGGAAGCACGTAGCGGTTGTAGGCCCAGATCTCCGACAGGTCCATGGCGTCCACCCGCTGGAGAACCAGGGAGGACTGGGCGTACCGGTCGGTGACGACGTGGTGGCCGGCATCGAGTTCGGGGATGATCTCGTCGTCGATGTGGGCGTAGCGGTCGGCGGCCACGGCCAGGGCGAACGCCCGCCCGTGCACGGTGTCCTCGGCCCGACGCAGCAGCACCCCCAGCGGGGTCCGCGATGGTTCGCTGGTCAGATGCGCGTGCAGCCCCGTGCGGGATGCCAGGCGGGTAGCCAGCAGCGCCGCGACGGTGCTCTTGCCGACCCCGTTGGGGCCCTCTACCGCGATGAACAGGGGCGTCACGGGCACACCAAGGGCGAACCGATCCAGGTTTGATCACGATGCTGGGGGCACTGGTCGAGATCAGGGGAACCGAGCCGCCGACCCCGCGCGACGATCGCAGCCGGGCAGCCGCGACCGCAGTCTTGGCTGACCGGGCAGGACCGGCAGGAGACGGCATCGCTCATCGCGTACCGCTGGTGCAGGTCGAAGGCGTCGAGGGCTCCGGCAATCTCGTTTCGGAGGATGTTGCCGACCAGGAACTCAGTGTCCCGGTGAACCGAACCCGGCGTTCGGGCGGCGAAGATCAGGTACGGGCAGACCGCCGTTGCCCCGCCGGCGAATACGTAGACGATCGACCCGGCCGGGCAACCACCCAGGGGCTGGTCGTCGTTGGGGAAGCGAACGTGCACGACCTCCAGCTCCCGGGTCTGGAACCCGGTGGTGGCGTCCCGGACCGCCCGCATGGCGGCCTCATGGGCGGCCAGGTGCTGGGAGCGCACCCCACGGCCCATGCTCGACAGCGGGTTCATGAGTACATACCGGGCTCCGATGCCGGCGGCGAAGTCGCACAACTGCCCGAACTCCTCCGGGGTCGTCCACCGGTTCGGAGTGGACAGGATCCCCTGCAACAGCCCGGCGGCGGCCAGCCGCCGGGTCGTGTCCAGGGTGGTCGCGAAGGCGGAGCGCCGGCCCCGGAACCGGTCGTGGCTGTCGGCCCGGAACCCGTCGAAGCTGACATTGACGTGGACCGCCCCCAGATTGCGAAGCTCCTGGATCTGCGCGTCGGTGATCAGAGTGCCGTTGCTGCAGATCCCGACCAGTAGCCCGGCATCCACGGCGGCTCGGCAGATGCCCAGCAGATCGGGATGGACGAACGGCTCACCCCCGGTCAGCGTCAGCCTGCTGACCCTGGCCCGACGCAGCCGGGGGATCACGAGATCCGCCATGGCGTCCAAGGGCAGGTCGGCGCCCGCCGAGGTGGCGGAGACGAAGCAGTGGGCGCAGCGTAGGTTGCAGCGCTCGGTGATCTGCACCAGCGCCTTGCGGCCAGTGCCGGCCGCCGCGGTGCGGAAGTAGCAGGAACACGCCCGTCTGCCGGTGATCAGTGATTGGGTCACTCCGGTCGTCCTCCCGGTGCTGTGGTGATGGGCAACCGGAACCAGGCCCGGCCACCGGCCCCAGTGAAGGCGACCGCCAGTCATGTCGGACAGGACCGACAACCATCTCCGACAAAACTCCGACATCCCTGCGGCGCTCCGTCGCCGGTAGGTCACCTATCGTCGGGTGAAACCGTCGTTGGCCTGTCCGATGGCCCGGATCTGGTGGATGTCAGAGACTTCGATGAGCGACCCCAGAGACATCGTCGACGCACGCCGGATCCTGGGCCGGCGTTTGGCGTCCTGCCGGCAGGCAGCCGGGCTCAACCAGACACGCATGGCGGAATTGGTTCGCTACAGCCGCAGCACCGTGGCCAATGTCGAGACCGGACGGCAGGCCGCGCCACGGGACTTCTGGAGCCGCTGCGATGCCGTGTTGTCCGCAGTGCACACGTTCGTAGCTGAGTACGAGCGTATCGAGCACCGAAGGTGGCACCACGATTCCCGCCCAGTTGCCGTACCGGGCGACCCGGGTGCGGAGGTCGTACTGGTGCCGGAGGCGCGTGGGCCTGCTCTGATGGCTGGGACCGACGAGTGCACCGCTGGCATCGCCGGTATGCGGCACTTTCTCCTGGAGTTGTCACCCCATTGGCTGGAGGCACTGCCTCTGCCGGCCGACACAGTGATCGCGACTGGCGCCGCAGCGCTCCGGTGGCTGGTCGCCCCGCCTGAACCCGCCAAGCGGCTACCCGGCCACGGCTGTCTCCGGGTGGGACAAACGGATGTCGATCGGATTCGCGACGTCCGCCGGCACCTGAAGACTCTGGACAACGCCTACGGCGGCGGCTCATGTCTGTCTATGGCCACCGCGTTCCTGCGCTACGACGTTGCTCCGATGCTGGAGGGCTGCTGTTCTGAGACGATCGGGCAACAGTTGCTGGCGGCGGTGGCCGAATGCTGCCTGGACGTCGGGTGGATGGTCTACGACAGCGGCGCCCACCAGGCGGCGCGAACATGCCTGCTTCAGTCGCTGCGGTTGTCCCACGCGGCCGCAGAGCGCCTGCTCGGCGGCCGGGTCCTGACCGCGTTGAGCCACCAGGCACTGCATCTGGGGCACCACCGGACAGCGGTCGACCTTGCCCGGGCGGCGCGATCGGGCACCGACCGGATCGCACCCGCGACCGCGGTCGCCATGATGGCCGCGATGGAGGCCATGAGCCACGCGGCCGTCGGAGACCGACGCTCCTGCTGCCAGGCACTGTTCGACGCCGAGAACGCCTTGGCCAGAGTGCCGGCCGGCGAGGAACGTCCGGACTGGTTGGAGTTTGACGCGGGAGGACTGTCCGGGCACGCGGCGCGCGCCTACCGGTATCTTCACGACGGTGCCGCCGCCATGCGCCATGCCCAGGACGCCATCGCCGGCTGCCATTCCGATCACGGCCGCACGCTGGTGCAGCGCACCGCGATCCTCGCGGCGGCTCATGTCGAGCAGGGGAACCTCGACGAGGCCGCCCACCTGGGCTCAACCATGGTGGACGCCGCCCGGCACCTTCGTTCCCGACACGTCTACGAAGAGGTCAGCGGCCTAGCCCAAGCTGTGCGCGGCAGGCCGACCCCTGTGACGCAGGACTTCCTCGACCAGGCCGACGAGTACCTCCTCGACCCGCCAATCCACGGTCACGATCACCGGTTGGACACCACCTGAAACGCCTCGGCCAGTCGACCGGGCGGCAGACCGGCGGGTGCGGTGTTGGGCTCCAGCCGACCGCGCAGCCGTCCGGCGAGGTCCGGGTAATGGCCAGTTTGACTCGCGTGGGCCGCCACTGCCCGTACCTTCGTGTCGAAGGTGTCGGTGACATCGACGTAGTGGTTGACGTGCGGACTGTTGATCAGCCAGATCTCCTCGGCGGTCCACGCCTCCAGCCCTTCGTCCTCGCGCAGCGTGGTGAGCGCGAAGCGGTTGCCGGCATCGGGGTACACCGCCTGCAAGGTCAGCGTGCCGGTGGCCAGGTGATCGGGGTGGCAGCTGCGGAAACGCTGCCAGTTCCACTCTGGGCTCCAGGTGACCACGATCTGCGGTCGAACACCGCGGATGGCCCGAACCACCTCGACGTGCAGTTCCCTGCTGGGTCGCAGCAGGCCGCCCTCGCTCAGTCCGAGGAACCGCACCTCGTCGACCCCGAGGATCGCGGCGGCTTCCTCCTGCTCGGCGCGCCGGATCCGGGGGATGTCAGCCCGGGGCACGTCCGGGTCGAACCCGCCGGCCTCGCCGTCAGTGAGGACCAGGTATGACACCGCGACCCCGGCCGCTGTCCATCCGGCGATCGTCCCTCCGAGCCAGAACTCGGCGTCGTCGGGATGAGCGATGACGACCAGCACCCGTTCGACAGCCTGTCCGGATCTCTGCACTGCCGCAGCACCTCCCTGAGCACACCTACCACCCTCCCACGGTCCCGGAACGGGCCAGATCATCTGCATGGCTGCTGCACTGAGCGTCGCCCCAAGCCTGTCAGCCACAGAACGGACTATCACACTGGACAGCCTGTTGTCGGGAATCTCCGAGGAGCCCGCATGAACCGCATTGCCGTCAGCGGACACCGTGGCCTGTCGCCGCAGACCATGGCTGCTGTTCGCAGCGGCCTGCGACTGCAACTGTCGCCGTACCGGGGTGGCCTGGTTGGTGTCACCTGCCTGGCGGACGGGGCCGATCAGTTGTTCGCCGAGGTCGTGCTTTCCCTCGGCGGAACGGTCGAGGTCGTGGTGCCCGCCGAGCGGTACCTGGACGGCCTGCCCGCCGAGACGCACGGCACCTACCATGACCTGCTGGCTCGGGCGAGCGTGGTGCGGCGGTTGGAGTTCGTGGAGTCCACCTCCGAATCCCACATGGCAGCCAGCGCCCAGATGCTCGCCAATGTCGACCTGCTGCTCGCGGTGTGGGATGGGCTTCCGGCCTGGGGCTATGGCGGCACCGCCGACGTCGTCGCATACGCCAGAGAATGTGGTATCCCGGTGATCGTCGTCTGGCCCGACGGCGCCATCAGATGAACGGATATCCGAGAGACGTCACGCAGACTGATGTGGGCGGACCGGCTTCCTCATGAGCACGGCGTCGACCAGAGCCGTCGTGTCGGTGAGATCGGCCAGTACCACGGTTGCCCCCGCATCGGCGAGGTCTGCGGCTGCTGTGCGTCCGCTCGCCACCCCGACCGACCGGACCCCGGTGTCGCGTGCGGCGCGGATGTCGTGGACGGTGTCGCCGATGACGACGACCCGGTCTCCGGACACGTCGTGGCCGCAGGAGTGACTTGCCCGCCGCATGGCCTGCTTGACCAGCAGTGCCCGATCCTCGCTCTCGTCCCCGTAGCCGCCGATCTCGAAGTCGATGCCCTCGGCCAGGCCGAAAGCGGACAGCTTCGTGATCGATACCCGCTTGAGGTTTCCGGTCACCACGGACTGAGCGATCCCCGCTGCCGTGAGCGCCCGGATCGCCTCGACCGCTCCGGGCAGGGCGTATCCGGCCTGCTTGATCTCGGCCCGCAGGTGTTCTGCGGCGTCCGCGATCGCGTCGAAGTACACCTGGAGTCCGTCGTCGTCAACCCGCAGGCCGTGTAGGACCAGGGTCTCTCGAAGGATCGCGCGTTCGGTTCGTCCGGACATGTCGGCCAACTCTCGCAACGGTTGTGCGGTGACCTGGAGAAATGCCCGCTCGTAGATCCGGCGACTCAAGCCCCCGATCGTGATCAGCGTCTGGTCGATGTCCCACAGCACGAGCGAGGATCCATCCGGCGACGTCACCAGGCCATAGTGGCACTTTGACGATCGCACAGGCGAAAGCAAGGCCGGTGAGATCCCACACGGAGCACGGTGCGTCGTGGTGGAGGTTCGGGAATTCGAACGCGCTGTGAGATCAGGGACTTCCGACAAAACTCCGACATCACAGAAGGGTCACGTCTCCTGTGCGCACAGCTATGGTGTGGGTGCCTGGCGGCAGCGGTGTTTCGACAGTGGGCGACGCGAGGACCGATCGGTCGCTCTCCAGGATCGCGGTGGATTGGGGGTTCAGGCATGATCACCCCGGAGGTGATAGCCGAGACCAAGCGGATGCTCGGGCGCCAGTTGGCGGCGTACCGCGAGGCCTCCGGGATGAACCAGCGGCAACTCGCCCCGATCATCAACTACGGCAGAAGCACCATCGCCAATGCCGAGACGGGCTACTCGATCTGCAGCAGGGTCTTCTGGGAACGTTGCGATCAGGCGCTCCAGGCATCCGGAGCGATCCTCAGCGGATACGACGATCTCCAGAACATGATCCGAAACCAGCGGCTGGACACCGCGCGCCTGATCGAAGAACAGCGACTGGACCGCTGTCTCCAACACCACGACACCCACCTCGCAGCCAGCGGCGATCCACGGCCTGAGAGCGCAGATCATGCCTGGTCACCCCACACTGCGGCGGATACCGTGGATGCCATGAAACGCCGAACGGCCCTGGCGTTACCAGCGCTGCCGCTGTTCGCCGCGACTCTGCCCCCGGCCGAGCCGTGGCTCAGGCTCGCGCATGCCATCGAACATCCGGGGCAACTCGACGAGCTGACCCTGGAGACCCTGGAAGCCCGCACAGGCGAGCTGTTCCAGCTCGAAGAGCACCTGCCCGCCCGGCGACTCGCAGCCCATCTCGACGCTCACCTCAACACTCTGGAGCGCCTGCTTGGTGGAGTTTCGTCGACGCTGGAGTGTCGCCTGCTGACAACCTTGGGCGAAGCGTTGGCCCTGGCCGGTTGGGTTGCCTGGGACAGTGGACAGTACACGAGCGCCCGGAAGCGCTATCTGCGGGCGCTGACCGTCGCGGGGGAAGCCGGTGA
>JAFGOK010000010.1 GCA_016926535.1 Micromonosporaceae bacterium
AACACCAGCCCAGGATAGGTGTGCTCGTCGAGGGCGATGACCACTTCCTCGGGCGACTCGTACACGATCGTGTAGCCGAGCACCTCGGCCCACCATCTGGCGAGCCGCGCGGGGTCAATGGAGTCAATCACCACCGTGTACCACCGACTACCCATGGCATCCTCCCGACGACGGTTCGCACCACATTACGCCGCTGGCCGGCGCGCCAGAAGACGCGCCGGCCAGCAAACAGGAGGAATTCCGCGGCCGGGTGCATCTGCCCCAGCCAGGGACGATCAGCGGCTGTCGGACCCGCTCATGCCGACTGCGGCCCGGCCAGCCTCCAGCCGGGCGACGGGCACCCGGAAGGGCGAGCAGGACACGTAGTTCAGCCCGGCCTCGTGGAAGAAGTGCACCGACTCCGGGTCACCGCCGTGCTCACCGCAGACGCCGCACTTGAGGTCCGGGCGGGTCTTGCGACCGGCCTCGACGGCCATCTTGACCAGGGCGCCGACGCCGCCGCGGTCCAGCGACTCGAACGGGGAGACGCCGAAGATGCCCAGCTCCAGGTACCGGGAGAAGAACGAGCCCTCGACGTCGTCCCGGGAGAAGCCCCAGGTCATCTGGGTGAGGTCGTTGGTGCCGAAGGAGAAGAACTCCGCCGGACCAGCGATGTCACCAGCGGTCAGGGCCGCCCTCGGGATCTCGATCATTGTGCCGATCAGGGTGTCGACCTTGACGCCGCTCTCGGTAGCCACCGCCTTGATGACCTCTTCGACACTGGCCTTGACCGACTCCAACTCCTGCACGGCGCCGACCAGCGGCACCATGACCTCTGGCTTCGGGTCCTTGCCGGCCTTCTTGAGCTGGGCGCAGGCCTCGGCGATCGCCCGGACCTGCATCTCGAACAGGCCGTTGATGACCAGGCCGAGACGGACGCCCCGCAGGCCCAGCATCGGGTTGGACTCGTGCAGGCGATGCACGGCGCCGAGCAGTTCGGCGTCGCGACCAGGCTTCTCACCCTTGGCCTTGGCCACCGCGACCTTGATGGACAGCTCGGTCATGTCGGGGAGGAACTCGTGCAGCGGCGGGTCGATGAGACGCACCGTGACGGGCAGCCCATCCATCGCCGTGAAGATCTCGACGAAGTCGGCCCGCTGGAGCGGCAGGAGCGCGTCGAGCGCGGCCTGACGGTCCGCGGGGGTCTCGGCCAGGATCAGCCGCTCGACCAGCTCGCGCCGGTCGCCGAGGAACATGTGCTCGGTCCGGCACAGGCCGATGCCCTGGGCGCCGAACCGGCGGGCTCGCGCAGAGTCCGGACCGTTGTCGGCGTTGGTGCGCACCAGCAGGCGGCGCTTGGCGTCGGCCTGCGTGAGGATCCGGTCGACGGCGGCGACGAGGGCGTCGGACTTGACGGCCTCGGTGTCGCCCTCGAAGTACCGCACGACGGGCGACGGCTGCACCGGGACCTCGCCGAGGTACACCTTGCCGCTGGTGCCGTCGATCGAGACGAGGTCGCCCTCGCCGAGGGTCACGCCATCGACGGTGATGGTCTTCTTGGCCACGTCGAGGTTGAGCGATTCGGCGCCGCAGACGCAGGTCTTGCCCATACCCCGGGCGATGACCGCAGCGTGGGAGGTCTTGCCGCCCCGGCTGGTCAGAATGCCCTGGGCCACGATCATGCCGGGCAGGTCGTCGGGGTTGGTCTCCCGGCGGACCAGGATGACCCGCTCCCCGGTGTCGGACTGCGTCACGGCCGTGGCGGAGTCGAAAACAATCTTGCCAACAGCCGCCCCGGGGGAGGCTGCGACCCCCTTGGCGATGACCTTGGGCTTGGCACCCAGGTCGAAGGTCGGGAACATCAGCTGCATGAGCTGGGCCCCGTTGACCCGGCGCAGGGCCTCTTCCAGGTCGATGGTGCCCTCGTCGACCAGCTGGGTCGCGATGCGGAACGCGGCGGCGGCGGTGCGCTTGCCGACGCGGGTCTGCAGCATCCACAGCTTGGAGCGCTCGACCGTGAACTCGATGTCACACAGGTCCTTGTAGTGGGCCTCCAGCTGGGCCATGATCGCCATCAGCTGGTCGTAGCTCTTCTTGTCGATCTTCTCCAGCTCGGTGAGCGAGACCGTGTTGCGGATCCCGGCGACGACGTCCTCACCCTGGGCGTTGACCAGGTAGTCGCCGTAGACGCCCTTCTCACCGGTACCCGGGTCGCGGGTGAAGGCCACCCCGGTGCCGGAGTCGGCGCTGATGTTGCCGAAAACCATGACCTGCACATTGACCGCGGTGCCCAGGTCGGTCGGGATGCGCTCCTGGCGGCGGTAGAGGACCGCGCGCTCGGAGTTCCACGAGTCGAAGACGGCCTCGACGGCGCCGCGCAGCTGGACCTTGGGGTCCTGCGGGAAGGCGGTGCCGGTGAACTTCTCGAAGACCTTGCGGAAGTCGGCGACCAGGCCCTTCATGTCCTCGGCGGTCAGGTCGATGTCCGCGGCGACCCCGCGGGCCTTCTTCAGGGCGTCGATCAGGTGCTCGAACTCCTCACCCGGAACATCGCAGACAGTCTTGCCGTACATCTGGATCAGGCGCCGGTAGGAGTCCCACGCGAACCGCTCGTTGCCACTGAACTTGGCGAGCCCGTGGATGCTCTCATCGTTGAGCCCGATGTTGAGGACGGTCTCCATCATGCCGGGCATGGAGAACTTGGCGCCGGAGCGCACCGAGACGAGCAGGGGCTCTGCCGGGTCGCCGAGCTTGCGGCCCATCTGCTGCTCAAGGTGCGCGACGTGCGCGTCGATCTCGTCGTTGAGGGAGGCCGGAGCGCTACCGGTGGTCAGGTACAGCCGGCAGGCATCGGTGGTGATGGTGAAGCCGGGCGGCACCGGGAGACCCATGTTGGTCATCTCTGCGAGGTTGGCGCCCTTGCCACCGAGGAGGTCTTTGAGCTCCTTGTTCCCCTCAGCGAAGTCGTAGACGTACTTGGTCACTGTCACAGTGCCTCCAGTGCAGCCGCGTAAGAACTTCTCTACTGTGGTGCTACCGACGCCGCAGACGGCACCACCACTGACAAAGGTCCCGTCCCGCCCGATACGTGTCACCCCGTTACGGTATTGTCACCGATGCGGATGACAAGCCCGACGCCGGGGTTCAAGTCTTGAACACCATCTGGAGGGTATGACGTCGCCGAAACGGCCGTCGCCGGGGTGCGCGCCAAGTGGTGGCGCTTACTGGCACCAGCCGGCTGATACCAACGCCAAGATCACTTCCCCCCAGAAGGTCAAGCCCTCTGTGGCATACTCGTATGCATACAGATATCAGTCCAGCGACAAACGAGGGGGCAACCATGGCCCGCACGGTCGTAGATCTCGATGAGTCGACGCTGGCCTTCGCACAGCGGCAACTCGGGACCCGGACCAAGCGCGAAACCATCAACAGAGCCCTCGCCATCGCTGCGGGCACGAGCGCTGAGGATCGAGCCCGCGGGTTGGCCTGGCTTCAGGAGAAC
>JAFGOK010000097.1 GCA_016926535.1 Micromonosporaceae bacterium
CGATTTCACCAAGGGCTGGGCGGGCGCATCATCCGGCCCATCACGATGCCGAGCAATGCCAACGCGAGCACTGGAGCCATCCAGTTTGGCTCGCGTCTCGGCGAACTGCTCAACTTCTACTACTGCGAGGCGGCGTGACGTGCTGCGATGGGTTTCGGGACACTACGGGGGCGATCAACCCCGATTAACTTGAGTAGCCTCCGTGATGGCATGGGGAGCCCGGGGGAGAAGAGCGGCATCGCAGCACCTTTTGAAGCTGTTGTTCGCTGTTCAGTCTAGTAGGGTCATCACGGCCTCAGCAGGGGACGTTTCCGTCCCGCCTCCCCCACTCATGCCGAACGCTGCGAATGGAGACATGCAGCGAACGTGAAACTCCTCCAACCGATGTGCGGAGCGGCAGCGGCACCGGCGGCTGTGAGCAGGTTCGTGCTCATGGACGGCGGAGGCAACGACTGCTTGCAGAGAAACGACCCCGATGGAGCCCTCAGTGCGGCACAGTCTCTGTTCGAGACCATGGCGCAGGACCCCAAGACACCGCCGGCTTTCGGCGAGGTGAGCAGTAGCGGGGGCCCCGAGGGGAGCGGTACGATCGCCGGCGCAGACTCACCGAGGCTCGATCAAGCGGGGTGTGGCAGCAGCGCAAATCACGCCCGTCGCGGAGTGACAGCAGCATTACTCGAGCGGACTCTCCTCCGGCCCGAGCCCCTCCGGTGCGGTCGAGCTCTTGTTGATGACGATCTTGTCCAGCATGAAGGAATCCTCGCGACCCCAGATGTGCACGCTGTGAATGCCGGGCGAATCGATCGTGACCGTCTTGCTCGCCCAGACGAGATCGGTTCCAGGGGGCTCCGGCCAGAAGTGCGACGCGATGATGACGCAGTCCACACCGCCCCAGCAGGAGTCGTTGCCGCCATGCACGCCTCCGCCGAGGACCCAGAAGTAGAACGTTCCGGTTGACGTGAAGTTGACGTCATAGTCGACCCGCGGTGTGTTCAGCAGGTCGTTGCTGGGCCAGATGCTTCCGCTGTTCGGAAGGAGATCGAGGCGCTCTCCATTCGAGGCAGCCGTGTCCGTGACGAGTGTCCACAGGTGGCCTTGGCTGCCGGGCATCCGGTAGGCGTAGTGCTCGGCCTCGATGACGACCTGATCCTCCACCATCTGGAACGTCGGCGACGAGGGGGTCGCGCCGCCAGCTCCACCCATGCCGCCAGCTCCACCGCCACCGTTGTCGCTCCCAGCATCCCGGGGGCAGAGATCCACAGCGGCCTCGCCCCCTGCGCCCCCCGCGGCCCCCGCGCCCCCCGTGGGCATGCGAGCGGTCACGGGTGGCTGGCCCGTCGGGGTGAGCACGCCCAGTCTGTGGGGCAGCGAATCGTGATCGTCGCCGTTCGGCGTCGGGTTCCCCGACGGTACAGCCGTCGGGTCCACGCCGTGGTAGAGGTACTCGAGGTCGCCGCAGACATCGAGCGTCATGGTCTGATCGACGTTGTGGCGAACGAATTCTCCGTGGCTGATGTCGTCGGTCCAAACCTCTTCGACGAAGCTCACGTTCGATGCCCCAGCAAATGGGTTCTCGGCCGTGCCCGCGTACGGACTCCAGTCCCCATCGAGGCGGTCGGAAATCCACGCGCGCAAGTACCTGCCGGTGACGCCCTGGGCCGAGGTGATCATGAGGTAGCGTTCACTGCCCTCGATCTTGTAGATCTCCACGGCGTCCCACAGGTTGGACGGACTCTCGGTGATGACGACGACCGGGGTGTCGAAAGCGTTGGGGAAAAGGTCGATGCTCGTCTGGCTGCGAAAGAGCTCACCGCCGCGGTTGGCGAAGAACAAGAAGCAGTTCTCGTCGTCGCAGATCACCCAGAAGCTAGTCCAGTCACTGACGAAACTGCGGACGATCGGGGACTGGTCGTCCCAGAGGTCCACAGGTGAAGTCCACGACCCGGGATTGCCCAGGTCCGAGGTAGTCGATTAGCGCGGGGCGGACGCCTGGAAGAGAAGGTACCAGCGCTCGTCCGGCGCGAAGTAGAAGATTTGGGGCACGTACTTCAACCCGGCGAACCCCGGCACCTGGTCCAGGCTGAACTGCTCTGCGCTGCCAGCCTCCTCCCAGTCCGCGAAGTGCAGGTACACCATGCTGAACGTGGGGAAGCTCAAGTCGTTCACTGTCGCAAACACGTGGTACATGCTGTCGTGGAAGACGACGCTCGGATCCTTGAGCGACACGTGATCCGAGTCCTGCGGCCCCATCACGGGCGGCGACGAGTTCCAGCTGAACGTGTCGGGGAGGCACGTTGGGAGGGTGCCGCCCGTGCTGACGACACCGATACCGCCGGCGCCGCCGGCACCGGCGGTATTGCCGGCACCCGCCGCGTCCGTACCCCCGGAGCCACCGCCGCCCCCCCCGACGCCCCCTGTACCAGCGGTGCCCCCGGTGCCCCCCGCGCCGCCGGTGCGAGCACCACCTGCGCCCACTTCCCCCGCCGTGCCGGGCCCGTGTCCCGCTGGGTCACCCCCGGCGCCTCCGGTGGTTGCACCTGCCGAACCGCCTGCACCGGAGGTCGTACCAGCCTGACCGGGATTCTACCCCGCTCCGCCTGCTGGCTGCACTCCCGCTGTTCCTCCGCCGCCGGTGAACTCGCCCCCTCCGGTGGTGCCACCTTCACCGAAGAGCTTGCTGAGGTAGTCGCGGTCCTTCAACGAACATCCGCAGAAGGAAATGGCGACCAGCCATGGAAGTAGGTGAGGACATCGGCCCAGAGAACGCTGCAAAGTCATGTGCCTTGCATTGATGACGGATCGTTCGGGCACGGTCATAAGCTACCGACAAAGGTCGCTCGGCGAGTGAGTCCCGGACCGCCGCCCAGCGAAGTCGTCCCGGTGGCAGTGAGTCCCGGACCGCCGCCCAGCGAAGCCGTCCCGTGGCGAGGCAGCTTCTTCACTTCTTGTGACAAAAAGCAGCACCCAGAGACAATCAATCAGGTGATTCCACGAGCGGGAGACTAATGGGCCTCCATTGGATGGTCGTCGGCAGCGGTGTGCGTTGTTGGACACCTTGGCACCTTGATGGCGAGACGAAGAGCGCCTGGACGAGGTGGTCTCCCTCGGTCTCGTCCCGTCTCGCTCCCCGGTAGAAAGGTAGCAAGGAAAATGCGTTTCCTGTTAGTCGTGCTTGCTAGCGCTGTGGTTGGGTGCTCGCAGTCAGGGAACAGTGTCTTGCCTGGCAGCGCAGAGGCCGCCGGTGGAGGAACGGGCAGTGCAGCGACTGGAGGTGGCACAGTCGGCAGCGGGCAGCAGGGGAGTGTGGGCTCCTGCCCGGCGGACCAGGTGGTCTGCAGCGGCGTCTGCGTGCCGACCCAGACCGACCCCGGCAATTGCGGCAGCTGCGGACATGTTTGTGAGGTCGGCTCGACGTGCGTCGGGGGCGTGTGTCAATGCCTGGGGGACCTCGACAGCTGCGGCGGAGTCTGCGTGGATCCCCAATCGGACCCCAGCAACTGCGGCGGCTGCGGTCAGGCGTGCCCGTCGCCCCAGGTGTGCTCCGTGGGCGAGTGCAGCGACACCTGCGCGACGGGCCTGACGCAGTGCGGTGCCAGCTGTGTCGACCTCGCCAGCAACGTAGCTCATTGCGGAGCATGCGACGCCGCGTGTACAGCAGGCCGCCAGTGTGTTTCGGGAGCGTGCGAGTGCGGGGCCGGGCTGACCTTCTGTACCGATCGCTGTACGGACCTTCAGACGGACCCGGCCAATTGCGGGGCGTGCGCGGCGAGCTGCCAGGGAGCGACGTGTGTCGCGGGGCAGTGCACGGCCGGCAATGGCAGCGGTGGGGCGGGTACTGGCGGAAGCTCCATGGGTGACGGAGGAACTGGCGGCATTTCCACCAGCACGGGAGGCGCTTCAGCCGGCAGCGCGACGACGGGAGGCGCAACCGGCACCGGCGGCGCGACCAGCACCGGCGGCGCGACCAGCACCGGCGGCGCGACCAGCACCGGCGGCGCGACCAGCACCGGCGGCGCGA
>JAFGOK010000580.1 GCA_016926535.1 Micromonosporaceae bacterium
CCGGTCAGGCCGGTGCAGACCTCCTCGTAGGTCGGGTTCGGGGTGATCCCGCCGGAGTACCCGACCGCCGTCGAGTAGACGCCCTGGGCCTTCCAGAACAACCGCTCTGCCCCCCAGAAGCAGCCCATGCCGAAGACCGCGACAGTATGGCCATCGGGCCACGGGGAGCGTAGCGGTGTCCCGAGTACGGTGTGCTGCTGCGCCACCGGCATCGGGGTCTGGCGGCCTGGCAGCGCCTCGGTCGCCGTGGGAAGGTCGATCTTGATATTGCGAAGAAACACGGGCCCTCCTCGAACCTGCTGGCCAGGCTGATCCATCATGCCTCGCCGGAGCGGCGCTGCCCATCACAGCGGCGCTGCCCATCAATCCGAGATCGGGCAACCGGTGACAGGCAGCCCAGAGAGGACCATTACCCTCAGAGCATGGGCGTCGGTTGTGATCGTTGTGCATCGGTGTTCTGCTGTGTTCTGCTGTGTCGGCATCGGGACAGCACTCGGTCAAGTGGTTGATTCGAGCGCTTTTATTCCATGATCACTCGTTAGACCGCTCGGTTCTCTCCCCTCCGCCCTGTAGAGGTTCGCATGCTGCAACGGTCTGGTACCTGGGTCGGTGCGACCGCACGCGACATCGCCCGTGCGGTGCGCCGCGGTGACACTTCGGCGACCGCCGTGGTCGCTGACCACCTTGACTCGATCACCGCCCATGACAGGGTCGTCAATGCCTTCAGACTGGTACGCCCGGAGGCGGTCGCGGAGGCGGAGATCGTCGACGAGCAGCCGGAGCTGAGTGATCTCACCCTGGCCGGCGTTCCGATCGCCGTCAAGGAGAACACCGCTGTCACAGGGCTGCCGACCTGGAACGGTTCCAACGCGGCGCGGAAACCGACCGCCGACGCCGACCACGAGGTCGTCCGGAGGTTGCGCGGAGCCGGGGCCGTGGTGCTCGGGGTCACCCGGATGTCGGAACTCGGTTCGTTCTGCCTGACCGATGACGTGACCGGGGTCACTCGCAATCCCTGGCGCACCGACCGCACCCCGGGCGGGTCGTCCGGGGGCTCAGCGGCCGCCGTCGCGGCCGGGCTGGTCCCCATCGCGCATGGCACCGACAGCATGGGGTCCGTGCGGATCCCCGCGGCCTGCTGCGGTCTGGTCGGGATCAAGGCGGGGTCGGGGGTCGTTCCGACCGACGCCCCGGCTGCGGCGCAGTTCGCCGCGGGCGAGCACGGCGTCCTGGCGACCACGGTCGCCGACGCCGCCCTGGGGTTTTTTGCCCTGGCAGGCAGGGCGCCGCAGCGGCTCGTGCCGCCGCACCGGTTGCGATTCGCCTGCTCGACCCGATCTCCGGTCCCTGGAACATGGGCGGATGCCGGGGCGAGGAAGGCCCTGAGCGATGCTGGCCGGGCGCTGATCGCGCTGGGCCATGATGCGGTGTCCGCCCAGCCGAACTACTCGGCTGGGGTACGCGTCCGCGGGCTGGCCACCTGGTTCGCTGCCGCGCACGTCGAGGCCGAAGCCAGCGGGATCAATCCCCGGGAGCTTCAGCCCCGCTCCCGGCGGCACATCATGCTCGGGCGGATGGCGATGAACCGGGGTCTGGTCCGCGAGGTGGATCGGGCCGCGTGGCGGGAGTACTGCCGTGACTGGTTCGCGGACAACCGATTCGACGTGCTGGTCACTCCCGCGCTGGCGACGGCGCCGCCTCTGGCGAGGGAGTGGGCGACGAGGTCGTGGGGTTCCAACGTCACGGCCTGCCTGCGGTTCGCTCCATATCAGGCACCCTGGAACCTCGCAGGTTTCCCCGCAGTCGTCGTCCCGACGGGCGTGCGGCCAGACGGCCTGCCCGCAGCGGTGCAACTGGTCGGGCCCCCCGGATCAGAGCTGACGCTGCTGGCGGTTGCCGGTCAGCTGGAGCATGTCGCGCCGTGGCGAAGGCATGCCCCTGGCTGGCCCCGCGCCGCCAGCCGCCGCTTCCGGTGATCCAGTCCAGCGAGTGATCCAGTCCAGCGAGATGGCTGGCTGGCCAGCCGGTCAGCCGCCGAACGTGGTGAACTTGAGCACCTTGACCTTGATCTCGGAGCCGTTCGGGGCGGTGTAGCTGATGGTGTCACCCGCGGTGGCACCGATGATCGCTTTGCCGAGCGCCGATTCGGGACTGTAGACGGTCAGTTCCGTCGTCGCCGAGATCTCTCTGGCCCCGAGCAGGAACGTCTCCGTGTCATCCGGGTCGTCGTCGAACTGGATCGTGACAACGGTGCCAGGAGCGACATTGCCGGTGGTCGGGGCCACGCCGACCTTGGCGGTGTGCAGCAGCTCCTTGAGGTAGAGGATCCTTCCCTCTGCCTTGCCCTGCTCCTCGCGGGCAGCGTGGTAGCCACCGTTCTCGCGGAGGTCACCTTCCTCGCGGCGTGCGTTGATCTCTGCGGCGATCACCGAGCGGTTGGCGATGAGGGTATCGAGCTCGGTCTGGAGCCGGTCGAATGCCTCCTGGGACAGCCAGGTCGGGGACGCCCCGCGGTCGGTCGACACTGATCTCCTCCGAATGTCACTGATGGTTAGGCCTTCCAACGTACCAGTGCTGGAAATGATCAGACCGGGAACGTCCAGCGCCTTCTTCGGCGGGCGGGGAACGAACCGGATGGGTTCTTGGTTGCAGTGGTGCGAGAACCACGTATCCTCACGCTCAAGATCCTTGAAGGAGCGCACGTGAGCGGGCGACTGCGACTGATGGCGGTGCACGCGCATCCTGACGACGAGTCCAGCAAGGGCGCCGCGACGATGGCGAGGTACCAGGCCGAGGGGGTCGAGGTCGTCGTCGTGACGTGCACCGGGGGCGAGCGAGGCAGCGTGCTCAATCCGAACCTCGATCGACCGAACATCACCGGGAACCTGGCTGCGATCCGTCAGGCCGAGATGGAACAGGCCCGGAGGGTGCTCGGGGTGCGCCAGGAATGGTTGGGATTCGTCGATTCCGGGCTGCCGGAAGGTGATCCGCCGTCGCCGTTGCCTGACGGCTGCTTCGCCTCCCTGACAGTGCCGGTGGCGGCGCGACCGCTGGTGCGTCTGGTCAGAGCGCTGCGTCCGCACGTCATCCTCACCTATGACGAGAACGGCGGGTATCCGCATCCCGACCATGTCATGTGCCACACGATCAGCGTCGAGGCGTTCGAGGCGGCAGGCGACCCCGATCGGTACCCCGGGACCGGTGATCCGTGGCAGCCCCTGAAGCTCTACTACCACAGGGACTTCTCCCACGAGCGGGTGCTCGCCCTGCACGAGGCGGCCGTCGCCCGCGGCCTTGCCTCGCCGTACGCCGACTGGCTCAAGCGGTGGGACCACGACCAAAGGCCCAGACGCGCCGTCACGACGCGGGTTGCCTGCGCTGAGTACTTCCCGACCCGGGACCGGGCGCTCCTGGCGCACGCGACGCAGGTCGACCCCGATGGATTCTGGTTCATGATTCCACGAGATCTTGAACGGGAGGTCTGGCCGACCGAGGACTACGCGCTGGCGCGTTCACTCGTCGAGACCGTTTTGCCGGAGAGCGATCTTTTCGCAGGTGTTGGGGAGTGCGTGAGGGTGTAGCGCGGTGTCCCGCACCGGGTACGCGCTGGCCGTGCGCGTTCTGCCGTGCCTGGATGGTGGTCGTCACGGCCCGTGTACCCCTGTTGTCCCGTCCTCAGGTGCTTTAGCCTTCGCGAAGGCGTTGTCCTCCTGCCCGAGTTCCAAGGAGGTGCCCTGTGACGGCGGCCATTGGCGCGGCATGGCCGTGCCAGCGCGGGCAGGGCAGGCCGCCGTGGTGATCCAGCGGCCGTGCACGTTGCTGGTCGTCGCCGTGGTTTCGACCAGCGTCGGGCTGATGGTTGGCACGGGGGCACTGCCTGGCCGCTGGCTGGATACGGGGCATTCCCCGGGCATGCTGTGGCTGATGATCGGATGCTGCACTGTCGCGTTTGCGGAGTGGGGGCGGCTGAGGGTCCGGGTCGGGTCGGCGATCACGGAACTGACCTGGGGTGAGACCGCTTTCATAGTGATTTGCGTCTTTTTGCCTGCCGGGTGGGTTCCCGCGACCTCCCTGGTCGGTGCGCTGAGCGCCTACACCATGCTCGGTCTCCTCGACCAGCGCCGGACGGCCATGGAGATCCTCCACGCGACCGCGACCGTCACGGTCGCCTCGACCGCCGGAATGGTGGTCGCCAGGGGGCTCACGGCGACCTACGGCACCAGCGTGGCCGGGTACACAATGATCGCGCTGATCGCCGGCGCCGTGGTCTACACCCTCGTGACGCTCTACCTCGCCGCGCTCCAGATGACGCAGGGGCGGCGGCGCCCGGCCACCGAGCTGTTCACCAGACTGTTCGCCAGCAAGCTCCCCATGCTGATCGGTAATGTCACCATTGGCCTACTCATCGTGATGGTGGAGGGGGCTGGCCGGCGCTGGCTGATGCTGCTGCTTCCCCCGGTCGGCTGGCTGCTGCAGCAGGCCTACGGGTACCGGCTGCGCTCGGATGACGAGCGGTGGACCTGGCAGCTTTTCTCAGACGTCACGGCGGAGCTCAATCGTCTTGACGAAAAGGACACCGCCGTCGCCGGCGTCAGCGGGGCGCTGCGGCTGTTCCCAGCGATGAAGGTCGAGGTCATCGTCAACGGGCAGGGCGATGGGCCGACGCGGACCTACGTTGGCGAGCGGCACGGCACGATTGCGGAAGGCCCCTCGGATCGGCTGGTCTCCGCCGGCTGGCGCAGCCTTCCGATCGAGCCCAGAGCCCTGGTCGTCGGTGGGATGCAGATCGGCGAGATCCGGCTGCGCCTGGCGACGCCGGTCCGGTTCAGCCGCAGGGACCGGCACATGCTGGCGGCGTACGGAGACGCCCTGGCCGCGGCGCTGCACGACGCGGCGACCCACCGCAAGTTGCGGATCATCGCGGAGCGGAGCACGTATGAGGCTGCCCATGATTCACTCACTGGAGTCGTCAACCGGGCGGAGCTGCTGACCCGGGGAGCGGCTCTCCTCGATCAGATGGGGTCAGATGCCTCGGTGGCTCTGCTGCTGCTCGACATCAATCACTTCAAAGAGGTCAACAACGCTCTGGGACACATTGCGGGGGACGCTCTCCTTCATGCCATTGCCCTGCGGCTGGAGGATCTGGTCCAGGGCGAAGAGCTGCTGGCCAGACTGGGCGGGGACGAGTTCGCGATCCTGATGGTGATGGGATCCACCGATCCCCTCCATGCCGCGATCGAGCGGGCCGAGTTGCTCGCGGCGGGGGTCGCCGCGCCGGCAGAGGTGGCCGGAGTGGTCCTGTCCGTCGAGGCCTCGGTCGGGATCGTCGTGGCGCTGGCCGGCGAGGTGGACATGACAGAGTTGCTCCGCCGCGCCGATATCGCGATGTACCAGGCGAAGCGTGGTCCTCGGCCAGTGGCGTGGTACGAGCCGCTCCAAGACGAGGCGAGCGTCGATCGCCTCGCGCTGCTGGTCGAGGTACGGACGGCCCTGGCGGCAAGGGACCAGCTTCAGCTGGTCATGCAACCGACAGTTGCCCTGGAAACTGGTAAGCCCATCGGGGCGGAGGTTCTGGTGCGTTGGGATCACCCGCGCCGGGGCAGGCTCGCTCCATCGGACTTCCTTGATGCCATCGAGCACAGTGAACTCGTCGGAGCATTCACCCGCTACATGCTCGACCGCTCGCTGGAAATCGCTGGGCAGTGGGTGGCGGCCGGTCTTGATATGCCGATCGCGGTCAATGTCTCCGCACGGAGCCTGCTGGATCCGACCCTCGCCGACGATCTTCCAAAACTGCTCAAGCAGTACGGCGTGCGGCCGGACCATCTCACCCTCGAAATCACCGAAAGCGTCGTGCTGACAGAGCTGACCGTCGTCGAGGAGGTCCTCGCGGCACTGCGCGCGGTCGGGGTGCGGATCGCTGTTGACGACTTCGGTTCCGGCTTCTCCTCGCTGACGTTCCTCGCCCGGGTTCCCGTCGACGAGGTCAAGATTGACCAGACCTTCGTTGCCCGCATGATCGAGTCGACAGAGGCCGCCGCAATCGTCCGGACCACTGTGGATCTTGGGCGGCAGCTCGGGCTCAGAGTGGTCGCGGAGGGAGTCGAGACCGATGCCCAATGCGTCGCACTGCGCTCGCTTGGCTGTGTTGCGGCACAGGGGTTCCACTTCTACCACCCGCTGTCCCCGGAGCGGGCCGCTGTCGTGCTGATGGAGGGAAACCGGCGGTCCACGTGATGGGCGGCGGCCTGGATGCGTACGCTCACCTGCGATGGACAAGCGCACGGGACTGCCCGTCGTCGGGATGGTCGGCGGTGGCCAGCTGGCTCGCATGAGCTACCAGGCGGCGATCGGGCTCGGCCAGTCGCTGCGGGTGCTGACGGTGCCCGGCGACGAGCGGATCGGACGAGTGGCACCCGACTGCCGGTTTGGCGATCTCACCAGCATCACGGCCCTGCGCGAGTTCGGCGGCGAGTGCGACCTCCTTACTGTCGTCGATGATCGGGTATCCGGGGAGCACTGCGCGGCGCTTCGGGCGGAAGGGCTGTCCATCACCCCGGGAGCTGCCTCCATGGAGTGCGCCAGGGACAGCGCAGCCCTGCGCCGGCAGCTGGCGGACCTGGGCGTCGCCGACGCTGGAAACCGGTTTGCCGCAGCCGGGGACCGGTTTGCCGCAGCCGGTGGAGGCTGGACATCCAGCGCAGGCACGTCAGATCC
>JAFGOK010000581.1 GCA_016926535.1 Micromonosporaceae bacterium
GAGCTGTGGCGGCGGGGCATCTACGTGACGCTGGCGGCCTATCCCCTCGTGCCACGGGGGGAGGCCGGTTTCCGCGTCCAGCTGACCGCGAAACACACCGAGGCGGATGTCGAGGCGCTCACAACCGCGATCAGCGCGCTGGCGGCCGGGGGGGCGCTGCTCAGGGTCGGGCAGGAGGCGCGCGGGCCCAGGCAGCGCGGGGCCGCCTGATCCCAGCTGGCGGTGCCTGGGCGTCGGCGTCGCGCGTTGCGGCTGGTCGCCCTAGACTGCTGGTTGCCGGTGATGTGGTGTCCTCGCCCGGGACGCGGGTCAACCGGTACGGGAAACAGCAACGGACGGCAGGGCAGCGGGATACGGCGATGGTCGGGGAGTCAGCGGTCGCACTGCGGCAGGTCATGCGCTCCTATCTTGACCACCTCAACGTCGAGCGGGGCCTGGCGCAGAACACCCTGGCGTCCTACCGTCGTGATCTTGATCGTTACGTTACGACTCTGGCCTCGGCCGGGGTGGTTGAGCTGTCAGCCGTCAGCCCCCGGGAGATCTCCGACTATGTCATGGCCCTGCGGGAGGGAGATGCCGACCATCGGCCGCTGTCGGCCGCGTCAACGGTTCGGGCAACCTGCGCCGTGCGAGGCCTGCATCGGTTCGCTGTTCGGGAAGGACTGACCGACGACGATCCGGCTCGGCGGGTGCGGCAGCTGGCACTGCCGAAACGCCTGCCCAAGGCCCTTGGTCTCGACCAGGTTGAGCGGCTGCTGGCAGCGGCCGGGCCAGGGGAGGGTGGCGACCCGGCAGAGGTGGCCCGTGGGCTGCGGGACAAGGCGCTCCTGGAGTTCCTGTACGGCACTGGTGCGCGGATCTCGGAGGCGGTCGGCTGCGCCGTCGACGATCTCGACCTCGATGGCGGAACCGTCGTGTTACGCGGCAAGGGCGGCAAGATGCGACTTGTCCCTATTGGGGGATATGCTCGTCGTGCCCTTGAGGCCTATCTCGTTCGAGGGCGGCCAATCCTCGTCGCGGCCGGCGGTGGGGTCTCTGCGGTGTTCTGCAATGCTCGAGGCGGGCGTTTGTCGAGGCAGAGCGCCTGGACGATGCTGCGGCGGGCGGCTATTGCCGCAGACCTTCCGGTCGAAGGTGACCGAGGCGTCTCGCCGCACACGCTGCGGCATTCGTTCGCGACGCATCTGGTGGACGGCGGGGCTGACCTCCGGGTCGTTCAGGAGTTGCTCGGCCATGCGTCTGTGACGACGACCCAGGTGTATACGTTGGTTACGGTAGACCGGCTGCGTGAGGTGTACGCCGTTGCCCATCCCAGGGCATCTGGGTAATCGAAAACAGCTGTGAAGTGCACGAATGTGCGGATGGCGGTGCGACACGCCGGACAGCCGAGGGGCCGCGGCCGTTTGGTGTCGTACAGTCGGGCAACGGCCGTCGGCGTTCGTGCGGCATCATCGGCGGCGCCGAGCGGGGCGCTGGCGCGGACGTTGTCGCGGACGTCGTTGCCGGGAGGGGCGTGGAGAGCGATGGCAGCCAGGGGCGAGCAGGCGGAGGCATGGACCTCCCAGCTCCGCGCGCAGCAGTCCACCCTGGACCTGGGCGCTGAGCTTGGTCCGGCCGATCCCACCGCATACACCATGCGACGGCCGATTCCGGAGCCGATGCCCGTCGATCGGCACGGGCCGGCGCGGATCATCGCGCTGGCCAACCAGAAGGGCGGGGTCGGTAAGACGACCAGCACCATCAATCTCGGAGCGGCGCTGGCCGAGTACGGTCGCCGGATCCTGCTGGTCGACTTCGATCCCCAGGGTGCGCTGTCGGTCGGGCTTGGGGTCAATCCTCACGATCTTGATCTTACGATCTACAACCTGCTGATGGACTCCGACGTCACGATTGAGGACATCAAGATTAAGACCGATATCGCCGGATTGCACCTGCTCCCAGCGAATATCGATCTGTCCGCCGCTGAGATCCAACTCGTCAACGAGGTCGCGCGCGAGATGACCCTCGCCAGGGTGTTGCGCCCGGTGCTTCGCGACTACGACTACATCCTCATCGACTGCCAGCCGTCGCTGGGGCTCCTGGCCATCAATGCGTTGACCTGTGCCCATGGCGTCCTGGTTCCCCTGGAGTGCGAGTTCTTCAGCTTGCGCGGCGTGGCCCTGTTGCTTGACACGATCGACAAGGTGCGTGAGCGTCTCAATTTCGATCTTGAGTTGGAGGGGATCCTCGCGACGATGTACGACAGCCGTACCACCCACTCCCGGCAGGTCCTCCAGCGGGTGGTTGAGGCCTTTGGCGACAAGGTCTACCAGACGGTCATCACGAAGACGGTCAAGTTCCCGGAGTCCACCGTGGCCGGAGCGCCCATCACCACCCTCGACCCCTCCTCCTCGGGGGCGCGCAACTACCGTCAGCTCGCTCGCGAGGTCATCGCGGCCCGAGCGGAACGCGATGCCGGATAGCCGTTTCACTGCCGAGGGTGGTTGACATGGTGGGGACTCCGCGCCCGTGCCGTGGGACGTGGGTTACCGTCTGGCGGTGAGCGAGGTCGAGGGCGAAGGCGCGCAACCTGCGGGAACAAGCGGCTTCACGGTGCAGCTCGCCAACTTCACCGGCCCGTTCGACCTGCTGCTCCAGCTGATCGGCAGGCACAAACTCGATGTCACCGAGGTGGCGTTGCACCGGGTGACCGATGACTTCATCGGGTACATCCGGGCCATGGGCGACCAGTGGGATCTCGATGAGGCCAGCGAGTTCCTCGTGATTGCCGCCACCTTGCTCGATCTGAAGGCTGCCCGCCTGCTTCCTGCGGCTAGCGTCGAGGACGAGGAGGATCTTGCCCTGCTGGAGGCCAGGGATCTCCTGTTCGCCCGGCTGCTTCAGTACAAGGCCTTCAAGGAGGCCGCGGCCCACCTCTCGGCCATGGAGTCGGATGGGTCACGTCGCTTTCCCCGGGTCGTCTCCCTGGAACCGAGGTACGCCGAGGCCCTGCCGGAGCTGGTGCTCGGGATCGGCCCGGATCGGCTCGCCGAGCTGGCGATCAAGGCTATGGCGCCCCGGCCGGTTCCGACGGTCTCGACGGACCATGTTCACCAGATCCGGGTCAGCGTGCGGGAACATGCGGCGATCCTGCGGGATCGCCTGGTCGCAGCCCAGACCGCGACCTTCAGAGCGCTGTGCTGCGATTGCGAGACCGTGCTGGAGGTGGTGGCGAGATTCCTCGCGCTGCTGGAGTTGTACCGTGAGGGCCTTGTCGGCTTCGAACAGGCTCACGCGCTCGGGGAACTGACCGTGCGATGGATCGCCGCCGAAGACGTCGTGCTGACGCTGCACGTCGACGAGTACTCGGGAGGCGTTGACGCCAATGGGGACGGGAAGGACGAACCATGAGGAGCGAGGACCTGGAAGGGTCGCTGGTCGCTCAGGCCGCGGCATGGGTGCCACCCTGGGTGCGACGGCCGGCTGACGAGGAGCTCCCAGAGCCCCCGGCGGCGGTCGAGGAGCCCCCCGCCCAGCAGAGCGAATCCGAGGATCGGCAGCTCCCGGAATGGCGGCAGGAGGATCTCCGGTCGGCGATCGAGGCGATCCTGCTCGTTGTTGACGAGCCTGTCCCAGAGATCGTCCTCGCCCAGGTGCTGGAACGCCCAACTGCGGAGGTAGCCGCCACCCTTGCGGATCTCTCCGTCGAGTACACCAACGGCCGGAGGGGATTCGACCTTCGGCGCGTCGGGGGTGGGTGGCGGCTGTACACCAGACCCGAGTACTCCCAGTACGTCGAGCGCTTCGTCCTTGACGGGCAGCATGTTCGGCTGACCCAGGCCGCGCTGGAGACCCTGGCGGTCGTGGCGTACAAGCAGCCGGTGACCCGGTCGAGGGTCTCTGCGATCCGTGGAGTCAACTGCGACGGGGTCATCCGGACACTGACCGCGCGCGGGCTCATCGAAACCTGTGGCGCCGAACCTGAGAACGGAGCGTTCCTGTACCGTACGACGACGCTGTTTCTTGAGAAGCTCGGCGTCGACGGCGTTGATCAGCTTCCACCGCTGGCGCCGTTCCTGCCGGATGATGTGGAAGAGGTCGCGGATGTCCAGTACTGACACGGGGGGCCCGATTCGGCTCCAGAAGGTGCTGGCCGCGGCTGGGATTGGTTCTCGCCGGGCGTGTGAGGAGCTGATCGCGGCCGGACGGGTCACCGTCAACGGCCAGCGCGCCCTGCTCGGGGACAGAGTCGACGGTGACGTCGCGGTCATCCAGGTCGACGGCGAGCGGATCGTGACCAACCCCGAGCTGATCTACATCGCGATGAACAAGCCCCGAGGGGTCGTCTCGACCATGTCGGACGAGCGCGGTCGAGCAGCGATCACTGACTACCTTGGCCAGGTCCCGCAGCGGGTCTTCCACGTCGGGCGTCTCGACGCGGAGAGCGAAGGGTTGCTGCTGCTGACCAACGATGGAGCGCTCGGTCACAAGCTGACCCATCCGTCGTTTGGCGTCACCAAGACCTACGTCTGTGAGATCTCCGGTCCGGTCCCTCGGGCCATCGGTCGGCAGCTGCGGGCCGGGATCGAGCTGGAGGACGGACCGGCCAGGGTCGACAGTTTCCGGGTCCTCGACGCGGTGGGGAATGCCGCGTTGATTGAGGTCGTCATCCATGAAGGGCGGAAGCACATCGTCCGGCGCATGATGGCCGAGGTCGGCTATCCAATCTCCCGGCTGGTGCGCACCGCGATCGGTCCGGTGCGACTGGGTGACTTGCCTCCCGGGCGTACCCGCAGGTTGACCAGGCCGGAGATCGCGGGGCTCTTCCGTCTCGTCGGGGACTGACCGCTGACCGGGTCCCCACCAGGGCCCGAAGGGAGATATGGGTTCGTGACCCAGCATGATGCCGCACCGGGGAGCAGCCAGCCGGGCCATCCCGCCCGGCGATGCGTGATCGCCATCGACGGCCCGTCCGGATCGGGCAAATCGACAGTTTCTCGGCGGGTTGCCAAGGCCATCTCCGGCCAGTACCTCGACACCGGGGCGATGTACCGGGCGGCGACCTGGGCTGTGCTGCGTGACGGGATCGATCCCACCGGTGATCCAGCGGCGGTCGCTGCGGTGGTCTCCGGGATCGAGTTGACGATCGTCGCCGACCCTGACCAGCCAACTGTCACAGTCGACGGGATCAGCGTCGACGGGCCGATCCGAGGCCCGGAGGTCACCTCGGCCGTCTCGGCCGTTTCCGCGGTCGTCGCGGTCAGGAAGACCCTGGTGGCACAGCAGCGGGCGATCATCGTGGCGGCAGAGCGGATCGTCGTCGAGGGACGGGACATCGCAAGGGTCGTCGCCCCGGACGCCGACCTCAAGGTCTATCTGACCGCATCAGCGGCCGAGCGCGCCCGGCGTCGCAGCGTCGAGATCTCGGTGGACCCCGGAGCCATCGAGGCCGACCTCGCCCGGCGCGACCGCCTGGATTCGACGAGAGCCGCGGATCCGCTTCGGCAGGCTGAGGATGCGGTCGTGCTGGATACCACTGACCTCGGGATCGATGAGGTCGTCGCGCGACTGGTAGGGATGCTCCATGTCTGAGGTAGTGCACGCCGGCCTGGACAGTGACCCGGGGGAGGTCGCCGTCACCCTCCCCGTGGTCGCCGTCGTCGGCCGGCCGAATGTTGGCAAGTCGACCCTGGTCAACCGGATCATCGGCCGCCGCCAGGCGGTGGTCGAGGACACGCCCGGAGTCACCCGCGACCGGGTCGCCTACGACGCGGAGTGGGCCGGGCGGAGCTTCACGATTGTCGATACCGGGGGATGGGAACCTGACGCGCGGGATCGCGCGGCAGCCATCGCGGCGCAGGCGGAGATCGCGGCGCAGACGGCGGATGTCGTGCTGTTCGTCGTGGACGCGCGGGTTGGCGCCACCGATGTCGACGAAGCCGCCGTCCGAATGCTGCGACGGGCCAACACGCCGGTCCTCCTGGTCGCAAACAAGATCGATAATCAGCGCTCGGAGGCGGACGGGCTGACCCTGTGGTCCCTGGGCCTCGGCGAGCCGTATCCCGTCTCGGCGCTGCATGGCAGGGGCTCCGGAGATCTGCTCGACGAGGTCATCGCGAGGCTGCCGGCGGCGACCCGGCAGGCCCCGGCGGCGGGTGGGCCCCGGCGGGTCGCACTGGTCGGCCGGCCCAACGTCGGCAAGTCCAGCCTGCTCAACCGGTTGGCGAAGGAGGAGCGCGCCGTGGTCGACTCGGTCGCGGGGACGACGGTCGATCCGATCGACAGCCTGGTGGAGTTCGGCGGCCAGGTGTGGCAACTCGTCGACACGGCTGGCCTGCGCCGCAAGGTCGGCCAGGCCAGCGGCACGGAGTACTTCGCAAGCCTGCGGACCTCTGCCGCGATCAATGCGGCTGAGGTTGCCATCGTGCTGCTCGACGCGAGCGAGCCGATCAGCGAGCAGGACCAGCGGATCATCGCCATGGTTGCCGAGGCGGGGAGAGCGCTGGTCATCGCGTTCAACAAGTGGGATCTCGTGGACGACGACCGGCGGTACGCGCTGGGCAAGGAGATCGACCGGGAACTGCGTCGGGTCCCGTGGGCTGCGCGGGTCAATGTCTCGGCCAAGACCGGCCGCGCGGTGGACAAGCTGACCCCCGTGTTGCGGCGGGCGCTGGGCAACTGGGAGCGCCGGATCTCGACGGGCCAGCTCAACCAGTGGCTGACCGCGCTGATCCAGGCCACGCCGCACCCGGTGCGGGGCGGCCGGGCCCCGAGGGTGCTGTTCGGAACCCAGGCGGCGGTGTGCCCTCCGACCTTTGCGCTGTTCACCACAGGTCAGCTCGATCCGGGGTATGTGCGGTTCATCGAGCGCAAGTTGCGGGAGGACTTCGACTTCGCGGGGACCCCGGTCGTGATCTCCGTTCGACCGAGGAAGCGGCAGGACCGGAAGAAGAACGGATAGCGCTGGCATGGTGGGCCTGGTCCGGTCCGAACGGGGGTGACCGCCACTACGCTCGTACCCATGGCGAGATACTTCGACGTACATCCGGACAATCCGCAGGTCCGCTCGATTCGCCAGGTCGCCGACCTGGTACGTGAGGGCGGGCTCATCGCGTACCCGACAGACTCGTGCTTCGCGCTCGGATGCCGGATGGGCAATCGGACGGGACTTGAGCGGATCAGAGAGATCCGCCATCTCGATGATCGACATCATTTCACCCTGGTCTGTCGGGATTTCGCGCAGCTCGGCCAGTTCGTTCAGGTCAGCAATTCGATGTTTCGGCTGGTGAAGGCATCGACCCCCGGCAGCTACACGTTCATCCTGCCGGCAACCCGGGAGGTGCCGCGCCGGCTGCTCCACCCGAAGAAGCGAACGGTCGGGGTGCGCATTCCGGAACACGCCGTCGTTCAGGCGCTACTGGCCGAGTTGGGAGAGCCCCTGGTCTCGACAACCCTGCTGCTGCCGGGGCAGGAGGATCCCCTGACCCAGGGGTGGGAGATCGTCGATCGCCTGGACCATCAGATTGACGCGGTGATCGATTCGGGATCGTGTGGCACTGAACCGACCACCGTTGTTGATCTTTCGCAGGATGAGCCGGAGGTCCTGCGCCGGGGTGCTGGCGATCCGGCTCGGTTTGAAGTCGAGTGATGCTCATCGAAGCCGTCCACGGAGCTGCTGCGGCGAGACCGCGCGGCTCTGACCTGGGTCGCCACTCTTGACCAAATGTTGATGGGCTTGAGTTAATCTTGACGGAGGTCTTCCAGCGTTCACGTCAGCTGCCCCGGCCAGCTCCCGATGTAGCGGGAAAGTGAAGGGAGCGGTGACGATGGATCGAGTGTCGATCAAGACCCGACTGGTTGGCCTTGTCGGAATACTGATTCTTGCCCTGGCGATCATGGGATGGGCGGGATGGACTGGAGCCGCCAGTAGCGATGAGGCATTCGATGAGATCACCGAGGAGGCATATCCCTCTGTCCTGGCCAGCTTGCAGATGGAGATCGCACTCACCAGCCAGGCCGACGACCTCGCGAGCTATATCGCCGGCAAACAGCAGAAAGATCTCGATGAGTGGCAGGCCGACCAGCGGCTCTTCGAGCACTGGCTGGCCAGATTCGCCGAACTCGACCACTCCGAGGAAGAGGGCAGGCTGCTGGCCGGCCTGGAGGGCATGGAGCAGGAGTACGTGACGGTCGGAACCCAGGCGACAGCCCTGGTGCGGGATGGCAAGACCGCTGAGGCCGTCGACCTGTCCAGCACCACCCTCCGCCAGCTGAAAGACCAGATGTCGGCGCAGCTCACCAGCCTGGTGAACGCCAATCGTGAGAGTATGCAGGCCGCGAGCGAGGATGCCCGCGACCAAGCCGCCGGCCAGCGGGTCAAGGCGTTGGTCATCCCTCTCATCGCGATCATTCTCGGGGCTGGCATCGCCCTGCTGACGATCCAGTCCATCGGGCGGTCGCTTGCCCGGACCGGTCGGGTGCTGGAAGCCATCGCTGCCGGAGATCTCAGCCGCGATGCCGATGTCACTGGCAATGATGAGATCACCAAGATGACCACCGCGCTGAACACGGCCATCGCCGCAGTGCGTCGCCTGGTCGCCACAGCCACCTCCTCGGCGCAGGCCCTCAGCACACTCAGTGGCGAGCTGTCCGACACCACTGATCAGATCGCTGGCAGTGCCCAGGGGACCTCCGCAAAGGCCGCGGCCCTCTCAACCGCGGCGGAACAGATCTCCCGCAACGTGCGCACGGTCGCGGCCGGCTCCGAGGAGATGGCAGCCTCGATTCGCGAAATCGCCTCGAACGCCAGCGAGGCCGCGCGGGTGTCCAGCACTGCGGTCCACGCGGCCCAGAGCGCTATGGGGACGGTCAGCTCGCTTGGGGAGTCCAGCCAGGAGGTCGAGAACGTTCTCAAGCTGATCAATTCAATCGCGCAGCAGACGAATCTGCTCGCGCTCAACGCGACCATCGAAGCAGCCAGGGCCGGCGAGGCGGGCAAGGGCTTCGCCATCGTCGCCAGCGAGGTCAAGGATCTCTCCCAGAAGACCGCCCGGGCCACCGACGAGGTCAGGCAGCGTATCGTGGCGATTCAGCGAGACAGCACGGCCGTGAGTACGGTCATCCGCGAGATCGTCGAGGTGATCGAACGCGCCAACGACCACTCCGGTGGCATCGCCTCGGCGGTGGAGCAGCAGACCGCCACCACCTCCGAGATCAACCGCAACGTCGTGCAGGCGGCTGCGGGGTCCGAGGAAGTCGCGACCACCACCGCGGCCGTCGCAGAGGTGGCACACGACACCAGCGAGCGTCTCGTCAGCGTCCAAGCGGCGGCCGGGCAGCTGGATCGGATGTCAGCTGATCTGCTGGGTGTGGTCAGCAGCTTCATCGTTCGGTAGCAGCACGCGGTCAACGAGCCTGCCGGGCGAGAACCCCGAGTCCGTGGGCGGGACTCAGTGCCCGATCGTCCGCATGCCCCGCTCCCCGTACCTCGTTCCGGCGACCGCTGCGGTGGGAACGGCGGCCTCCAGCGCCCCGATCTGCTCTGGGGTCAGCCTGAGGTCGACGGCTGCGACGTTCTCCTCCAGGTACTTCACGCGCTTCGTCCCGGGGATCGGAATGACCAGAGGGCTGCGGGCCAGCAGCCAGGCCAGCGCCGTCTGCGCGGGAGTGGCTCCCACGGCGGTCGCAACCTGGCGTACCGCGTCGACGAGGCGGAGGTTGGACGCGAGGTTGTCTCCGGTGAACCGCGGGAAGCCCCGGCGCACATCGTCTGCAGCCAGCGCGGAGGGGTCGGTGACGGCCCCCGTCAGCAGGCCGCGCCCCATCGGCGAGTACGCGACGAGGGCGATCCCCAGCTCGGCGCACGTCGCCAGGAGTTCAGCCTCTGGATCGCGGCTGAACAGGGAATACTCGATCTGCGTCGCGGCGATCGGGTGGACGGCGTGCGCTGCGCGCAGGGTCGCCGGACTGACCTCCGAAAGCCCGAGATGACGAACCTTGCCCGCCTCCACCAGGCCCGCCATCGCTCCGACGGTGTCTTCAATCGGGATATCCGGATTGCGGCGGTGGGCGTAGTAGAGATCGATCGTGTCGAAGCCGAGCCGCCGGAGCGACGCGTCACATGCGACCCGGACGTACTCGGGGCTCGTGTCGACGAACATCGCCGGGTCGTCGCTGCGGGTCTGGCCTCCGCTGGCGCTGCGGATGCCGTACTTGGTCGCCAGCAGGAAATCGTCGCGCCGATGCCGCAGCGTCGCGCCGATCAGCTTCTCGTTGTGGCCGGCGCCGTACATGTCGGCCGTGTCGAACATGGTGATGCCCAGATCGAGTGCCCGGAGCAGGGTCCTGGCCGACTCCGCGTCGTCGCGGGGGCCGTAGGCGAAACTCATCCCCATGCAGCCGAGGCCGATCGCGGAGACCTGAGGGCCTCCGGCGCCGAGTGGTCGCTGATCCATCATGTCTGTCGCTCCGATGCTGGCCGGTGGTGCTTGTCACGCCGGAGGAGGCCCCGGTGATGACGGCGGTCCGGCCACGATAGTCCACGTTCCCCACGGCGCGATCCTAGCTTGATCGAGGCGAACGCCAGGATATTGTCGAGGATTGTTGATGTCCCTGGTGGGCGTCTGGGGCAGGCGAGGCTCCGAGCGTCAGCAGATCCAGTTCCGCCTGGAGGTACCCGGCCAGCCGCTCGACGTCCGGGCAGGTATCCGGATCCGCGACAGTTGTGATCGCCAGGGTTCCGGCGTAGGACAGCACGGCGAAGGCCACGGTGACGTTGCCGGAGGTCGCTGAGATGGGAATGATGCGCTCGATCCGGCAGCCGCAGATGGCCAGCCAGCTGGTGGGGCCGCGCAGGTTGGAGACGAAAGTCGTGATCCGGCGCTGATGGTTGTAGAACCAGGTTGCCAGGTGACATGCGGACAGCGCGCGGAACAGCGGCGTGATGACGACCGAAGAGGCGCCGCGGACCCGGGCCTTGCGGGACCGGGTGATATCCGCCGTGTGCCGTATCCGGGAGAGCACATCGGTCTCTGGGCGGGTCTCGGTGTGGGTCTCGGTGTGGGTCTCCGGCGCCGGCAGGGTCGCGAGCATGACCCCGACGCTGTTGCCAAGGGCCGGAGTGGTGGTTGTCCGCCGGCCGGAGACCATGACGGACAACGTCATCCGGTCGACCAGCTCCCCCCGGTCCTTCAGCACGGCGTCCAGAGCCCCTGCGATGGCGGTCAGGAGAACGTCGTTGACGGTCCCGCCGGCAGCATGCGCAGCATCGCGAGTCCGCGCGAGATCAGCCGTTGCGAGGGCGAGCGCGCGGCGGGCGCCCGTCGGTCGGTTCAGTGATGATTTCCGCGTTCTGCGGCCGCCTGAGATGAGCTCGATCGAGGCGTGGTAGAGCAGTACCGGCAGCCGCCAGCCGGACAGCAGCCCTCGCATCCGGCTGGCCAGCGCGTCGAGGAACAGTTGCCTGGGCGAGGGCGGCTGCCGGGGAAACGCCTCCGCC
>JAFGOK010000098.1 GCA_016926535.1 Micromonosporaceae bacterium
CCATCGGCGCGAGAAGGCTCAGCGTGAGCTTCAGCCTGCCGCGCTGCGTTCGTGCCGGTCAGGTTGGTCCCGATGTCTGCGGAATCGGATGGCCTGTCCTGGCTTCGGATGTCAGGATTGGATCATGTCAGCTGTCATGTTTCGTTCTGCAACGTACGACGAGGTCGACACTGTCCTTGGTTTCTGGCGGTTCGCTGCGGAGAACACGAACCGTAACGACACGGCCGATGCTGTGCGGCGGCTGCTGGACCGCGATCCGGACGCCCTGATCCTCGCGGACGACGATGGAGTCATCGTAGGGTCGCTGATTGCCGGTTGGGACGGATGGCGCTGCCACCTCTACCGGCTCGCGGTTCACCCAGAACGCCGGCGCCAGGGGATCGGGAGGGCGATGGTGGAATTGGCCGAGCAGCGGTTCGTCGAGGCCGGCGGCTATCGGGCGGACGCGATGGTGCTGGCGGACAACGTCGGAGCGCATGACGTGTGGGACGCCTGCGGCTACGAGCGCCAGCCGGACTGGGCCCGCTGGGTCAAGCCGCTCGGCTGACCCGTCTCAGCTCCGATGGCCTGCCCGAGCGGTCACGAGGAAATCGTGAACGAGGCTCTCGCCGACTGGATGGTGCACCGTTCCGTCGCGATGACCTGCCAGCTGCCGGCGAATTGCCGCATGTCCTGGGGCACAACGGCGGTCGTCGTGAATGTCCCATCCGCCCCAGACGTCTCTGTTGCCACCTCCGTGGCGTGAAACCGCACCTCAATCTGGCAGCCGGGCGGGAAACCTCGACCGGTGACGGTGAAGCTGGTGCCTGCCCTACCAGAAGCGGGATCCAGGGTAATCGATGGCCCGGTTGCGACCGGGCGGGTGCTGGATCCGGCGGGTGCCACTGGCGCCGCGCTCGCGGCGGATGCCGCGCTTCCGCTGGGGGACGGCGTACCTCCTGCACCATCGATGCCCGAGGTTCGTGCGCGGGAGGACTGATGTGTGAGGTTCTGCGCGGGGCCGGGAGTGCCTCGGGTCGCGGCGTAGATCGAGCCGCCGCCGAGACCGAGGGCGCAGACGATGGCCAGGGCCAGCAGCGCCTGCCGCCGTCGGGTGGCGAGCGGCCTCCCATCCTGGTCGGCACTGGCCTGGCCGGCACTGGCCTGGTCGGCACTCACCGGGCCGGAGTGCTGCCAGGCAGAGACTGGTCCGGGGCGGGATCCCTCGGCCTGCCCGAGGAGCGCGCCCTCGGCGACGACCAGTTCTGGCTGTTCCAGGACGATGGGGGCGACCGTCGTCGCCCGGTGCAGTAGCGTCGCCACCAGCGGGGTCCTCGTCGAGCCACCGACCAGGAAGACTCCAGCCAGCTGGGCGACCGGCACCCGCGCGGAGCGGGCGGCCTCCAGCGTCACCTCGACCGTCTGCCGCAGCAGCGGTGCGGCGGCCTCCTCGAACTGCTCGCGCGTCACCTGCGTCGCCCGCTCGATCAGCGGCACGCGCACCGCCGCCGAAGGATGGCGGGACAGGGTCTCCCTGGCCTCCCGGGCCGCTTCCCACAGTTCGTGGCATGCCCGCTGGTCCGCTGGCGACGCTGGCTGGGTCAGGCGTCGCCAGATCGGCTGGTCCTCGCTGCGAGCCAGCCCTGTCCCGAGGAGACTGACAACGATCGTGTCGAGGTCGAGCCCGCCGATCGCTTCCAGCCCGCCGCTGGCCCTGGTTTCGAAGCCTTCTGCGGTACGGCGGACCACGGCGACGTCGAACGTGCCGGCACCGAGGTCGTAGACGACGACATTCTGCCCGAGCCCGACCGCGTGCTGGCCGACGGCGGTGAAGTACCGGGCTGCGGCGACCGGCTCCGCCATCAGGGACGGTTGGGGCATCCCGGCGTCGTGGGCGGCTTGGAGCAGCAGCATGTGCCGGGTCTGTCCCCAGGCCGCCGGCACAGTAAGGACCACGGCGGCCGGAGCCAGCCCGGCTGTGCGGATCGCCTCACGCCAGACCGTCCCCAGGGTCGCCGCGATCAGGGCAGTGACGGCGATCGGAGTGTCCCCAAGGAGCACCTCACCATCCGTCAGCCGGCGTTTCGGGTTGGGCTCCAGGCGCGCCGGGTCGATGCGGGCGGCGCGCAGCGCGTCCCTCCCAGTCAGGAGCCGGCCGTCAACCTCGGCGAAAACAGCGGATGGCAGCAGGGGCGAACCGTCGAATAGCAGCGGCCGGCGTCGCCCGTCCGGCCATGCCAGCACGGCGACCGTCGATGACGTGCCATAGTCGATTCCGAGCCGGAACACACGCCGACGGTACTACGGGCGTACCAGTCGAACCACGCCTCGCTATCGTGGCGCTATCGTGATCGCATTCCCGGACCTCGCGCCGCCGGAGGAGTCGACGTGGCCGAAGCATCCAACACCTACGATCTGGCGGAGTGCGCAGTACTCCTCCAACCGGACGATGATGTCGCTGTCGCCACCCGAGAGCTGCCCATCGGTACCCGGATCAGACTCGCGACCACCGAGGTCGTGCTGCCCGCCCTGGTGCCAAGGGGCCACAAGATCGCCGTTCGGGCCGTTCCCGCCGGATCACCGGTGCGCAAGTACGGCCAGTCGATCGGGCTGGCGACGGCTGCGATCGCCTCGGGGGACCACGTCCACGGGCACAACCTCGGGATGGACGACCCCGCCAGGGCGAGTACCGTCGACGCGACCAGGCGCCAACTGCCTGCGGTACCCGGGCCGGAGCGGACCTTCCAAGGGTACCGCCGGGCGAACGGGCTGGTCGGCACCCGCAACTTCATCGGGGTGCTCACCTCGGTCAACTGCGCGGCCTCGACGGCCAGGCTCATCGCGGACGCCTTTCGCGGCGGTGCTCTCGACGGATTCGCCAACGTCGATGGCGTGATCGCGTTGACCCACTCCAGCGGGTGCGGCCTGGTGCTCGGCAGCCCTGGAGCGGAGACCCTGGTCCGGACGCTCCGCGGGTATGCGAAGCATCCGAACTTCGGCGGCCTGCTCGTCCTCGGGCTCGGGTGCGAGATGATCCCGGTCGGGGCTCTGGTCGACGGGCTGGACCTGCCGGCAGACACGCTGGTCCAGCGGTTGACCATTCAGGAGGCTGGGGGGATCCGGGCCAGCGTGCAGGCAGGGGTCGACCGGATCCGCCAGATGCTGCCGATCCTCAATGCGCGCCAGCGCACCTCGGCCCCCATCAGCGATCTCGTGCTCGGCCTGAACTGCGGAGGCTCCGACGGGTACTCGGGGATCACAGCGAACCCGGCGTTGGGCCTGGCGTCCGATCTGCTCGTGGCGGCCGGGGGAACGTCGATTCTCGGAGAGACTCCCGAGCTCTTCGGCGCGGAGCATCTGCTGACCCGCCGGGCCATCAACGAGAAGGTCGCCCAGCGGCTGCTCGAACGGCTCGCATGGTGGCGGGAGTATGCCCGCGCGGGTGGTGGCAGCCTGGACAACAACCCCTCTCCTGGCAACAAGGCCGGTGGCCTGACGACGATCCTGGAGAAGTCGCTCGGCGCCGTCGCGAAGGCCGGGCGGGCCGACCTGTCTGCGGTGGTCGAGTACGCAGAGCCGGTCACCGAGCACGGCCTGGTCTTCATGGACACCCCCGGGTACGACCCGGTCTCGGTGACCGGTCTCGTTGCGGGTGGGGCGACCGTGATCTGCTTCACGACCGGCCGGGGGTCGGTGCTGGGATGCCGCCCGACGCCCAGCATCAAGCTGGCGACGAATACCGAGCTGTTCAACCGGATGCCGGACGACATGGACCTCAACTGCGGGCGCATCGTCGATGGCAGCGCGAGCCTGGCCCAGGTCGGCGAAGAGATCTTCGAGCGGATCATCGCGGTCGCGTCGGGAGAGCAGACGGCCAGCGAAGAGTTCGACCTGGTCGGCCAGGAGGAGTTCGTCCCGTGGCCGATGGGCGCCGTCACCTGAGGGTCGCCGTTGAGCCCGCCGTTGAGCCCGCCGTTGAGCCCGCCGTTGAGCCTACCGCTGAGCCCGCCGCTTCTTCGGCGAGAAGTCGTTATGATGCGCTGCCCCTCGCCGATGGGGGGACCGACGTTTCAACCATCGCGAGCCGCGGAGGGGGTGCCCAGCTATGGCCATTGGGTCGGTTGGTGGCCTTAGTGCCTCGATGGCCGCCCGGCGGTACGCCATGGACGGCCTGGAAACCCAGACTCAGCGTGATCAGCAACGCGTCGTGAGCGAGCAGGCGGACAAGCGTGCCGCATCAGCCGACCAGAAGCTGCAGAAGCCCGAGGCCTCGGCTGCGCCGGCGGCGGCTGGAACGTCCTCCGGGAAGTCCGGGACTCACCGA
>JAFGOK010000582.1 GCA_016926535.1 Micromonosporaceae bacterium
GAGGTCCGCAGATGACAGCGCTGGTGCGGATGCGGCTGCGGGGGTACGCGGTGACCGGGCGGGCGCTGGCGCCGCTCCTCGCCGGGCTGATCGTTCTGGGGACCCTCTACGGCGGCGGTCAGGCGCAGGCCGGCGAGGCGTACGGGGTCTCGGCCTCAGTCCTGCTGCCCGTCCTGGCCTGGCAGACGAAGATGCTGCTGGACGTCGAGCCGGACACGCAACGCCGGCTCGCCGCGATCAGCGTTGGCTCTGTCGAGCGGGAATGCGGCGCGGGGCTCATCGCGGCGGTCGGGGCGGCGTTGCCGGTCGTCGGCCTTGCGATGCTTGCCCCCTGGCTGCTGGACGGGATCATGGGTCCTCAGAACCCGGGGGACCTGTCGATCGGCACTGGGGTCACCCTCGGTCTCTGGGCACATGCGATCCTGCTCCTGCCAGCGATCGCCCTCGGCTCGCTGGCAAGCAGGGCAGTGACCAGGAGCGCCGGTGCCGGCGTGATGGTGCTGGCCGCCGGGACCGTTGGCGTCCTCGTCCTCGGTATGGAGAACTCGCCGGCACCCTGGCTCGCTCCGCCGGTCATGGCGGTGTGGGGCTACTGCACCAATGGGGGCACCTGGCAGGCCATGCTGGCCCTGACCATCTGGGCGGTGTTCTGGACGGCAGCGGCGACCGCAGGGTATGCGGTGCTCCGGCGTGTTCGGCGCTGACCACTCGCCGGAACGGGGCAGCGCAGCCCCATCCCGGTGAGGGCTAGCCGATGAAGTGATCCAGCAGGAAGTGAGTGAACCACAGGCCCTGGACGAGCACTCCGATGAAGCAGAACGCCCGGTCGAAGGTCTGGTTCCTGCCGATCCTGCCCATGATCATGAATGCGGGGAAGGCCTCAAGGCACAGCCGTCCGGCCGACAGCAACGGTACGCGGTTGATGACGTCGGCGCTGGGGAAACAGATGACGAACAGGACCGCCGCGACGCCGAAAATGGGGAACATCCACTGGTCACGTCGATACTTCCAGGGGCCGACGAAGGCCAGCACCAGGAAGACAGCGACAAACAGGACAGAACCGAGATCGATGATGTTCCGGACGTCATTTCCGAGGATATTTGGCGTCGTAAAGAGGATCTTGAAGCTCTGGTAGATGCCGATCCACGGCCAGTCGCGCTCCCGGAACCACAGCGCCTGGGCATGCATGAACTTCAGCGGATCGCCGAACGTGAACCAGCAGAAGATGGAGTAGCTGACGATCCCAACCGGCAGCAGGCCGATCCAGCAGACATCGGCCCTGATGTCGCGGAGCCGGAAGTTGCGTCGCCGCAGGTACTCGTACAGGAACGGGATGGCCAGCAGCACCGCCGACGACCGGGTCGCGGTCGCGAGAGCGCACAGGACGCCGGCCGCCCACCAGGTGCCCTGGCGCATCAGGTACATCGACCCGATGACCAGGAGCAGGAACAGCGAGGCGTTGTACGTCAGTCCAAGGTAGAAGCCCGTCGGGAAGGCGACCAGGTACCACAGGGTGCGGCTGGCGCTGTCGCGATCGAACTCCCGCTCGATCAGCCGGTGCAGGACGGTGAACGCACCGATCTGGGCCGAGAAGGCGATGAGCACTGCCGCGACGACAGGTTCAACTGTGACAAATGACACAATTTTGATGAGGAGCGAGTACAGCGGGAAGAATGCGGCACTGCGTTCCTCGTCGATGCTCTTGCCGGTGTATCCGGTGTATCCGTGGTTCGCGATCCAGACGAACCACTCCGCATCCCAGTTCCCCCAGTTGGCGAAAGCCTTGGCGACCGATTTCGGCACCGGCCGATTGCTCTGGAAGAACGCGAAGAAGGTCAGCACGAAGTACGCCACGTGGGTGATGACCCACACGGCCAGCGAGGAACGCAGCGACCGAACCCAGGGGCGATCCACCGGGTCGGCGCCTGCGGCCATCGCCTGGTCGCCAGGTTCGCGCACGGCTGTCGCGGTTGGTCCGGTCGTTCCGGTCAGATCGGACTCCGGCTGGTCCAGTTCCGTCGTCGGCTGAGACACATGCACGGATAAGGACTATCGTTGCGCCTTCGGCGGTCGTCAACCTGATCACGCTGAACAGCGACATGGTCGAGATCCATTTTGTCGGAGCGCCGGCATCCCGTAGTCTGATCGGCGGAGTTCCACCCAAAGACCGCTGGTCACCATCTCGGGCCTCAGGCCCGTGAGGTCGAAGGTCCCGCAGAGACGGGGCGGCCCGCGCAGGGGATGAACGGTCAGCGTTCGCAGGTAGCGCGGCATCCGCCACCAGCCCTGTTTCGCCCCGTGCGCCCTGCGCCGGGGCGTTTCTCTTTGCTCGTCCTGCCGGCCGCTGGTGTCCAGCCTGGAGTACGAGAGAGGAGGGACATGGCGGACAAGCCAGTTCGGGCGGACAAGGCCACGGCCGTCGAGGGATTGACCGATCAGTTCCGGGACTCGGCCGCGACGTTGCTCACCGAGTACCGGGGCCTCACCGTCGCGCAGCTCAAGCAGCTTCGCCGGTCGCTCGGCCGGCAGACGACGTACACGGTCACCAAGAACACGCTGGCGAGGCGGGCCGCGAGCGATGCTGGCATCGGCGGCCTTGACGAGTTGTTCACCGGTCCTACCGCGCTCGCCTTCGTCTCCGGTGACCCTGTCGAGGCAGCGAAGGGCCTGCGCGAGTTCGCGAAGGCCAATCCCAAGCTTGTGATCAAGGGCGGCGTTTTCGAGGGCAAGCCACTGACCGCGGATGAGGTCCGCGCGCTCGCCGATCTCGAGTCCCGCGAGGTGCTGCTCGCGAAGCTGGCCGGTGCGATGAAGGCGAACCTGAGCAAGGCAGCGGCCGTGCTCCAGGCCCCGCTTTCGAAGACGGCTCGGCTTGCTGCGGCCCTCCAGGACAAGCGAAGCAGCGCCGAGGGCGACAGCGTGGATCAGGCGGCCTGAGGGCCGCCGCTGGCGCATGGCGTGGTCCCGGCAGGGCCGCCGCTGTGCGGCGGCGCGGCCTTCGGACCGCGAAGCACCCGCGCGAATCACTGATCGAGAATCACTGAAAAGGAGTCGCCACCATGGCGAAGCTGAGCACCGAGGACCTGCTCGACGCGTTCAAGGAGATGACGCTGATCGAGCTGTCCGAGTTCGTCAAGAAGTTCGAGGAGACCTTCGACGTCACCGCAGCCGCTCCGGTCGGCATGATGATGGCAGCTGGCCCGGGTGCCGGCGCCGGTGCCGTGGAAGAGGTCGAGGAGCAGTCCGAGTTCGACGTCATCCTGGAGGCTGACGGCGGCAAGAAGATCCAGGTCATCAAGGTCGTGCGTGAGCTGACCGGCCTGGGCCTCAAGGAGGCCAAGGAGACCGTTGAGGCGGCGCCCAAGGCCATCCTTGAGAAGGTCAACAAGGAAGCTGCCGAGAAGGCCAAGGCGAAGCTTGAGGCCGAGGGCGCCAAGGTCACCCTCAAGTAGGCAGGCCTCTGGAGAGCTTCTCTCCCGCGTGATGTGGTCGCCGTCTCCCATGAGACGGCGACCACATCTGTTCATCCGGCAATTACTACATCTTGTGTTGGCTAGACCTACATCTCGTGGTTGAAGTGAAGGATCTCAGTCACGACGGACCCGGGGTCGTTGTTGCCCTTGACGTGGCTGGCTGCGGGCAGGCACGCTGAAGTGGCATCGCGTTGGGGAGGTAGCGACGGCCGACCGCTCGACCAACGAGTTGACGGTTGCGGGCCGAAAGTGGCGCTGTCCGCTGGACAGGCCTTGCCTTCTCGTCTACACTGCGTGTTTGCGCTGTCTTCTGACTTTACCCTGCGTGGTGGTGCGCCTATTTGTGGGCGCCTTCCGATCGGGGGCAGGTCGGGCTGCACGCGAAACGGCCGTCGCATCACCGGTCCTCGGAAGGACGCATCTTGGCAGCTTCCCGCCCTGCGAAGACCAGTTCCACGTCGAGTGCATTCGCTCCGCGTCGAATCTCATTCGGCCGGATCACTGAGCATCTTGAGGTTCCGAACCTCCTCGCCATCCAGAATGATTCCTTTGACTGGTTGGTTGGCAATGAGGCATGGCAGAACCGATTTGCCGGTGATCCGCATGCCCGATCGGGACTGGCGGAAATTCTCGACGAAATCAGTCCCATTGAGGACTTCTCTGGCACCATGTCGCTGTCGTTCTCCTCACCTCGGTTCGACGAGGTAAAGGCTCCGATCGAGGAGTGCAAGGAGAAGGACCTGACCTACTGCGCTCCGCTCTTCGTGACAGCGGAGTTCACCAACCACACCACTGGCGAGATCAAGAGCCAGACGGTGTTCATGGGGGACTTCCCGATGATGACGCCCAAGGGGACGTTCATCATCAACGGCACAGAGCGGGTCGTCGTCAGTCAGCTCGTCCGGTCACCGGGCGTGTATTTCGACAAGCAGCCGGACAAGACCTCCGACCGCGACCTGTCGAGCGTGAAGGTCATCCCAAGCCGAGGCGCGTGGCTCGAGTTCGATATCGACAAACGTGACACTATCGGCGTCCGGATCGACCGCAAACGTCGTCAGGCCGTCACCGTTCTTCTCAAGGCCATCGGCTGGTCAGCCGAGCGTATTCGCGAACGCTTCGGCTGGTCTGAGCTCATGATGACGACTCTTGAAAAGGACCACATCGCTAGCCAGGACGAAGCGCTCCTGGACATCTACCGCAAGCTTCGGCCGGGTGAACCGCCGACGCGGGAGAACGCCCAGACGCTTCTCGACAACCTCTTCTTCAACCCGAAGCGGTACGACCTCGCCAAGGTCGGTCGGTACAAGTTCAACAAAAAGCTACAAATCGATGTTCCGATCATCACGGGTGTGCTGACCGAGGACGACATCGCCGCGACGATCGAGTACCTCTGCAAGCTGCACACGGGCGAGCCGGACTTCGAGCCGGACGACATCGACCACTTCGGCAACCGCCGCCTGCGGACGGTCGGTGAGCTGATTCAGAACCAGGTCCGGGTCGGTCTTTCCCGGATGGAGCGGGTCGTCCGCGAGCGGATGACCACACAGGACGTCGAGGCGATCACGCCGCAGACCCTGATCAACATCCGGCCGGTCGTTGCCGCGATCAAGGAGTTCTTCGGTACCTCCCAACTGTCGCAGTTCATGGACCAGACCAACCCGCTGGCCGGGTTGACCCACCGCCGGCGCCTGTCAGCGCTCGGTCCGGGCGGTCTTTCCAGGGAACGAGCCGGGTTCGAGGTTCGCGACGTGCACCCGTCCCACTACGGCCGGATGTGCCCGATCGAGACGCCCGAGGGCCCGAACATCGGCCTGATTGGTGCGTTGTCGACGTTCGCGCGGGTCAACCCGTTCGGGTTCATCGAAACTCCGTACCGCAAGGTCGAGAACGGCCGGGTCACCGACGACATCCACTACCTGACCGCAGACGAGGAGGACAGGTACGTCAAGGCCCAGGCCAACGCGCCGCTGAGGGCCGATGGCCACTTCGCGGAGGAGCGGGTACTCGTCCGGACCAAGGGCGGCGAGATCGACAACATCCCGCCGGCCCAGGTCGACTACATGGATGTCTCGCCGCGTCAGATGGTCTCGGTCGCGACAGCGATGATCCCGTTCCTGGAGCACGATGACGCCAACCGGGCGCTGATGGGCGCGAACATGCAGCGCCAGGCAGTGCCGCTGGTCAAGGCGGAGTCCCCGCTGGTGGGTACCGGCATGGAGTACCGCGCGGCCGTCGACGCCGGCGACGTCGTCGTCGCGGAGGTCGGAGGCGTGGTCGAGGACCTGTGCGCCGACTACGTCACGGTCTACCAGGACGACGGCCATCGCCGCACCTACCTGCTGCACAAGTTCCGCCGCTCGAACGCTGGCTCTTGCGTCAACCAGAAGCCTGTCGTGTTCGAGGGGGACCGGATCGAGGCTGGTCAGGTCATTGCGGACGGCCCGTGTACCGATGACGGTGAGATGGCCCTCGGGCGCAACCTGCTCGTCGCGTTCATGTGCTGGGAGGGCCACAACTACGAGGACGCCATCATTCTGAGCCAGCGCCTGGTCCAGGAGGATGTGCTCACCTCGATTCACATTGAGGAACACGAGGTCGACGCCCGAGACACGAAACTCGGCCCGGAGGAGATCACCCGCGATATCCCGAACGTCAGCGAGGAGATGCTGGCAGACCTGGACGAGCGGGGCATTATCCGGATTGGTGCGGAGGTCGTGCCGGGCGACATCCTGGTCGGCAAGGTTACGCCGAAGGGCGAGACCGAGCTGACCCCGGAGGAGCGCCTGCTTCGTGCGATCTTCGGTGAGAAGGCCCGCGAGGTCAGGGA
>JAFGOK010000583.1 GCA_016926535.1 Micromonosporaceae bacterium
TCCAGCGTCAACTACGACGTGCTCCGCCGATGGCTGATGCACAGCGGCTATGCCGTGACGTTCATCCGGAATATCACCGACATCGATGACAAGATCATCGCGAAGTCGATTGCGGAGCAGCGTCCCTTCTGGGCCATCGCCTACGCGAATGAGCTGGTCCTTGCCGCTGACTACGCGGCGCTCGGGGTGCTCCCGCCGACGTATGAGCCTCGGGCGACCGGCCACGTGCCGGAGATGCACGAGCTCATCAAGCGGTTGATCGACAAGGGGCATGCCTACGTTGCAGCGGACGGCAGCGGGGATGTCTACTTCGACGTGCGGTCGTTCCCGGAGTACGGCTCGCTCTCCGGGCGCCGCCCGAGCGACATGGAGCCGGCTGCTGACGGCCCAGCACGTGCCAAGCGCGACCCGCTGGACTTCGCGCTGTGGAAGGGCACCAAGCCAGGGGACCCGGCGGAGACCGCTTGGCCGTCGCCCTGGGGCCACGGCCGGCCCGGCTGGCACATTGAGTGCTCCGCGATGTCCTGGAAGTATCTGGGGGACGAGTTCGACATCCACGGCGGTGGGCACGACATCGCGTTCCCCCATCACGAGAACGAGTTGGCCCAGTCGAGGGGAGCGGGGCTCGGTTTCGCCCGTCACTGGGTGCATCACGCACTGCTCAATCTCGGCCCGACGAAGATGAGCAAATCGCTCGGAAACGTGATCACCCTGACCTCGCTGATCGAGGCAGGTCTGCGGCCAGCCGAGGTGCGGTACTACCTCGGGACGCCACACTACCGCTCGACCATCGACTACTCGGATGAGGCGTTGCGGGAGGCGGCTGCGGCATATCGCCGGATTGAGGGTTTTGTTCAGCGGGCAGAGGAGTTGGTTGCGGCTCGGGCCGCCGGCCCAGGCAGGGTACCCGAGCCGGGTGAAGCCGGCGAACGTGGTGAAGCCAGTGAATTGGGTGAAGCTGACGCATCCGGTGGACTGCTGCCCGAGGCGTTTGTCGACGCGATGAACGATGATCTCAACACGTCGCGGGCGATGGCGATCGTGCACGATGCGGTCCGGCATGGCAACACCCTGCTCGCGAGCGGTGAGACCAGAACACTGGTGCCGGTACTCCGGGAGGTCCGGGCGATGCTCGGGGTCTTTGGGCTGGATCCGCTGGACGCGCAGTGGGCGAGCGCGATCTCGACCGCCGGGAGCGATAGCAGGAACGCAATCGACGCGCTGGTGTCGCTCGCCCTGGGGCAACGGGACGCAGCGCGGGTCAGAAAGGACTGGTCCGCCGCTGACGCGATCCGGGATCAGCTGAGAGAAGCGGGCGTTCTGGTTGAGGATACCCCAAATGGTCCACGATGGACCTTGAGTTCTGAAGGTGGTGCCTGATGCCGGGGAACTCCCAGCGCAGAGGACGGCGCACGTCGGCGAAGAAGGGGGCGACCGGCGGCTCCGGCGGCAAGAACCGGCAGTCGCTGGCTGGTAGGGGCAGGACGCTGCCGGCCGACGAGCGTCCATGGCACAAGCGGTACTCCGGAGACGAGCGGCTCCCGGACCGGACCGCCTGGAAGCAAGAGAAGGAGCGGCAGGCTGCCTCTCGCGAGGGGCGGAGTCCGAAGATCGGCGTCCCCGGGACGAAGGTCTGGGATGGCAAGAAGGTCGCTCGCGTCACCAGCAAGGCAGCCGGGGCCGCGCGGGCAGGGGGAAGGTCAGGGCCGAGGGTCGCTCCAGGCCGGAAGGCGGCAGCGCCGAAGGACGCGGCAGAGCTTCTGGTCGGGCGCAACCCGGTGGTCGAGGCGCTCCGAGCACACATCCCAGCGACCGCTCTGTATATCGCGCTCGGGATCGAGACTGACGATCGGGTTGCTGAAGCCGTCCGGGCCGCGGCAAACCGGGGTATCGCACTCCTGGAGATCAGTCGGGCGGAACTGGATCGGATGACGGGGGGTGTCCTTCACCAGGGCATCGGGCTCCAGGTTCCGCCATACGCGTACGAGCCGTTTCCCGATCTGCTCCTCGCGGCAGCAGAACGTCCGATGCCGCTGCTGGTTGCTCTGGACGGCGTGACGGATCCCCGCAATCTGGGAGCTATCGTTCGTTCAGCCGCCGCGTTCGGTGCTCACGGCGTGATCGTTCCAGAGCGCCGGGCGGCCGGGATGACAGCGACAGCCTGGCGAACCAGTGCCGGGGCAGCAGCGAGGCTGTCGATCGCCCAAGTGACCAATCTCACTCGTACGATCAAGTCGTGCCAGGACGAGGGGTTCATCGCGGTCGGCCTTGACGCCGACGGTGAGACGGATCTCTACAGCCTCGAAGTTGCCGCCGGACCCGTGTTGCTGGTCATTGGGTCAGAGGGGCGAGGGCTTTCCCGGCTGGTCGGTCAGACCTGCGATCTGCGGGCTGGCATTCCGATGACATCCGAGGTCGAGTCGCTCAACGCCTCGGTCGCGACCTCGGTTGCCCTTGCGGAGATCGCCCGTCGCCGGGCGCTGGGATAGTGCGGCAGTGGCTACTGATCTATGAAAGGAGCCCCGGGGCCATGGCCCCGGGGCTCCTTTCATGCTCTGGCTGTCGTGGCGGCCGGCGGCTGGGCGCCGCCGACGCGGTTGTGGTAGGTCAGAGCCGCGTGCCAGTTGCGGCGTTGAACGCGTGGATGGAATTCGGCTGCGGCAGAACGTAAACGATCTCGTTGAGCCGCGGCACCCGTCGTGGGTCGATCCGGACGACGAAGCGCTCGTCCTGGCCCTCCAACGCGACAGTGCCGTAGACCAGGGCGTCAGCGCCGGTCTCCTCGACGAGGTCGACGGTGATCGGCATACCGCCTTCAGAAGCGCTGACGAGTTGGCACTCCTCCGGCCGGAA
>JAFGOK010000584.1 GCA_016926535.1 Micromonosporaceae bacterium
GGGCGCCGCTGGCCAGGCTTCCGTCGACCGCAGCCGGGTCCGCCTCCTTGGCGTCGCTCTCCCGGGCGTAGGCCTCGATGAGGGCGCTCTTGCGGCCGAGGATTTCCAGGATCCGCTCGTCGACGGTGTCTTTGGCCAGCAGCCGGTGCACCCTGACCTTGCGGGTCTGACCCATCCTGCGGCAACGAGCGATGGCCTGCTCCTCGATGGTCGGCTTGAGCTGGGGCTCGGTCAGGATGACCACGGAGGCCGCCTGGATGTTCAGCCCGACCCCGCCAGCGGTGATCTGGCTGATCAGGACGGCGTGACCGTCGATCTTGCTGAAGTCGTTGACGATCTGCTGCCGTTCCACGACGGGGACCTTGCCGCTGAGGCGGAACGTGCTCACCCCGGGGGAGGCCTGGCGCAGTGTCTCCTCTACTTCGGACAGGACGTTCAGGAAGAAGGAGAAGATCACGACCTTCCAGCCGCAGGCCGTGGACTCGTCGACGATCTCGACGAGCCGTTCGAGTTTGGCCGACCGGACCGGCTCCCGGTTGATGACCGTCGCCCGCCGCATGGCCGCGAAGTTGCCGGCGACGACGGCCTGCTGGTAAGCGCGCTCGTCGGCCGAGGTCAGCGCGACCCAGTCCTCCAGTTCCAGCGACTCTGGCAGCTCCTTGAGCACATCTTCCTGGTTGCGTCGCAGGTAGACCTCTGCGACCCTCCGGCGGAACTCCCGTGGCCCGAGCAGCCCATCGTCGACCGTGATGGTCTCCGCGACCCCGGGATCCAGGTAGGACACGAGGTCCCGGAACTCCTCGACCTTGTTCTCCAGGGGGGTCCCGGTCATCATCAGCACACCAGGGGCCCGATCCGCGACGGTATTGACGGCCACGGTCCGCTTGGCGCCGGGGTTCTTGATGTAGTGGGCCTCGTCAACAATGACGTAGTCCGGTCTGAACCCCTCCGGCAGCGGCAGGCGCTGGAGCGTCTCGAACGTCGTCACCGCGACCCCGCCCCGGGCGATCCACCTGGCCGTCGCGGTGTCCCGGCGGGAGCCATGGACGTGGTGCGTCTTCAGCGCGCTGTGACAGCCAACCTCGCCGATCCAGTTGACGACGACACTGGCTGGGCAGACGACCAGGAAGTGCCGGGCCCCCCGGGCCGCCGCGTGGGCCATGACCGCGATCGCCTGGACGGTCTTGCCGAGCCCCATCTCGTCCCCGAGGACGCACCGCTGCCTGGCCAGGGCGAACTTCGCCCCGAACACCTGGTAGGTGCGCAGCTGGACCCGCAGCAGGCTGGTGTCCAGGGCAACCTCGCCAGCCTCCTCAGCGATGTCCGCTGGGACGAATCCGTGGGAGGCCTGGGTGTCGTCGAGTCGCGCCTGGTCAACCTCGGCGAGGAGCGTGGTGTACGCCGCCCCATTGCGCTGGTAGTCCCGCCACAGCCGTGATGCTGGCATCCGTTCGGCCTTGCGGGCTGCGGTGACCGCGCCAGTCGCCGCCTTGTGGATCAGCGGCGTCGCCGGGCTTTCGACCCAGGTACGCAGATCGCGCAGGGCCGTCGCGGCCGTCTCCCTGGTGCGTCGACGAGCCAGTAGCATGCGCCACCAGCTGCCTGCAGGCTCCGCCTTCCGCAGCGTTTCCGGCAGGACCGTCGCAAGACCCTCCGCCTGATCTGTGACCTGGCGGCTGGCCTTGCCGAACTCCAGCAGCATGCGCAGGGTACGCAGGAGGTCCTCGGAGTCCTGGGTTCTGGCGTCCGGGTCGATGCGGACCGGCAGCTCCCGTTCGGTCCTGGCCAGCAGGTCGTCTGCGGCCTGGCGCAGGACGGCGGCGCTCTGCGGGCCGATGCCCCGGATCTCCTGGAGCTCCTCCTGGCCGGTGTGCAGGACTTCGGAGACCGTCGAGAGGCCGGCTCCTTCGAGCTCCGCCAGCCGCAGGTTCTTGGTGGTCACCCGCCGCAGGGCTTCCAGAGGGGTCGTCCCCATCCGCTGGAACGCCAGGTGCCCGCGGACCTGGTCGCACTGCTGGGTCGCGCGCTTCCGCAGCCTGCGGCGGATCACCGTCAGGGTGCGGACGCTCTCCGCCAGCCGGCGGCCGGCGGCCAGACTTTCCCGCGTCGATCGATCACGCAGCGTGAACCGTGCCACTGGCAACCCTTTCCGTCCTGGGGCGAGCCCTGCCCACCGTCCTGCCCTCGTGCTGCTGCCAGTCTCCGGTATCCATCGGTGGAGGCTGATCGGAGGGTGCTGGTCAGTGGCTTGGCCGGAACGCCGGTTGCGGTCCGTGATGGGGAGCCGACCGGTCGCCGGACACCTACCCGTTGACGCTCCGCCGATCCCTTCGGGAGATCCGCCGGGACAGGCGATGCGATCGGCCGCGGGTGGTCGGCGGGGTCGCCGGGATTGCCTCTGTCTGGACCGCACCCAGTTGGGCGATTTGCCGTGCCGTGGTCGCCCGGCGCGGGCCGGGGCGGCGCCCCGCCGGACCGGCCCCGGGTTTCCTCCCACACAGTGCCGGGCTCGTGGTGAGCAGGACGATCCCGTAGCTGACGAGCATCAGGGACAGCACGGTCAGGGCGACCGCGGTCCTGCCCGGGATCAGGCGCTCGCCGAGCAGTACCACCCCGATGAGGGCCGCGGCCATGGGGTTGACGACGGTGGACGTCGCCAGCGGCGCTCCGAGCCCGTAGCGATACGCGGCCTGCCCCAGCAACACCGCCACTGTCACCAGCACGGCGATGGCGGCCCCGGCGAGTGTTGCGGTCCAGGTCAACCCGCCGGCGGACGCGAGGACGGTCAGCGTCTGGGTCAGGGAGGAAGAGACGCCGAACGCTGCGCCGGACGCCGCGGCATAGAGCAGGCTTCGCACCATCGTGTTGCCCGCCCGCGTTCCAGACAGCACGAGGGTGAGTGACACAGCGCAGGTCGCGGCGGTGACGAGGAATACCTCCTGACCGGAGAGCACAGCGGTGCCGCGCGAGGACGAGGTGACAACGACGATGCCGGTCAGCCCCGCGACGGTCGAGGCTGCCCCTCGCCATTCTGTTGCATGGACCTGCCGCCCTGCCAGGGCCGCCCCGAGGGGCAGGGCCAGGACCAGGGTGAGCGTTCCGAGGGGCTGGACCAGGGTCAGCGGTCCGAACCGCAGGGCGATGACATGGAGACCCGCGGCGAGGGCGTTGAGGAGCGCGGCGCTCCACCAGACCGGATGGCGCAGTGCGGTGAGCCAGCCGAGTGCCGTGTCGAGGCGGTCGGCGAGCCGCTGCTGGAGGACAGCGGCCGTGGCGTAACCGAAGGCCGACATGAGCGAGAGGGCGAGGGCGAGGGCGGGCCCGTTCATGACCGATCCACCCGCGTTCGGGCAGGTGCTCCGGTCACGCGGGATGCGGAGGGTCTGGCCTCAGTCGGCTGCGGCGAAGCGTTCAAGGTTTCTGACCGTACCGACCACGAGGATGATGTCGCCATATCGCAGCACGGTGTCTGGTGTTGTGTGGGTGAAGGCGTGCTCGCGTCCCGGCGTCGTCGGCTCGCTCTTGACCGCGACGATGGTGACCCCGTACCTGCTGCGTACCCGAGACTCCCGCAGCGGGATGCTGACGATGTCCCGGGGAGGTTTGGTCTTGACCATGGCGTAGTTGGCGTCGACCTCGATGTAGTCGAGCATCCGTCCAGACAGCAGATGGGCGACTCGTTCCCCCATGTCGTGTTCTGGCGCGACGACGTGGTGAGCGCCAACCCGTGCCAGGATGTTGCTGTGTTGCTGGCTGACCGCCTTGGCCCAGATGTCCGCGATCTCAAGTTCTACCAGGATCGAGGTGGTCAGAATGCTGGCCTGGAGGTCCGTTCCGATGGCGACGACCGCTCGCTGGAACTCTGGCACATCCAGCTGGCGCAGGGCCTCGATGTCGGTGGAGTCCGCAGTGACGACATGGGACAACTGCCCGGCGAGGCTGTTGACGACCTTCGGCCGGTGATCGATGCACAGGACCTCGGTCCCGTGCCGGTCGAGTTCCATCGCGAGGGCGGTGCCGAAGCGTCCCAGCCCGATGATCACAATGGGCTCGTTGCGATAGTCAGCCAACGATGGTCCTTTCTTCGGGCAGGGTGAACCTGCGGGTGCGCTCGCGGAGCGCCAGGGCGGAGGCCAGCGTCAGCGGTCCGACCCTGCCGGCGAACATCAAAAAGACGATCATGAAGTGGCCGCTGGTCGGCAGATCGGCCGTGATCCCGGCGGAGAGCCCGCAGGTGGCAAAGGCCGAAACCACCTCAAACAGCACCCGGTCGACAGTGTGGGAGGTCCAGGCCAGGAGCAACACGGTGGCTCCCGCGACCACCCCAACCCCGAGCAGGGCGATCGCCAGGGCTTGGCGCTGGTTGGCCAGGGGAACGCTCCGGCGCCCGACGACGACCTGGGGTTCCCCCCGGATCTCTGCTGGCAGCATGAACGCCAGCAGCCCGAACGTGGTGACCTTGATACCGCCGCCGGTCCCGGCGCTGCCCCCGCCGACGAACATCAGCATGCTGGTGACGATGAGGCTCTCCGAGTGCATGGCAGTGGTGTCGATGCTGTTGAACCCCCCGCTGCGGGTCATCGCCGACGTGAAGAACCCTGCGAGTAGTTTCTGCGGGCCAGTGAGGCCGCCCATGGTCTCGTCGTTGAGCCGCTCTGTCAGCGTCAGGGCGACGGTTCCGGTTACCAGGAGGATCGCGGTGAACAGCAGGGTGATCCGGGTGAGGATCAGCCACCTGGAGGGTCGCCGCCAGTTGCGTAGCAGATCGAACACCACGGGGAAGCCCAGACCTCCCAGGATGACCCCGCCAGCGATGGTCAGGCTGATCCAGGGGTCGGTGACGTAGCGGGTCAGGCTGTCGTCATAGGTCGAGAACCCCCCGTTGTTGAACGCGGACACCGAGTGGAAGATCGCGTGGTAGATCGCCGCGCCCGGGGATTCTTCGTAGGTGACGGCGAACCGGATCCCGAGCAGAATGGCGATCACCGTCTCGCTGATCAGACTGAACAGCGCGATGTTCCGGACGATGCGGCGGGTGTTACCCAGGTTGAGGCTCTTCATCTCAGCCCTGGCCAGAAACCGGGCCCGCACCCCCAGCCGGCGGGAGGCCAGGATCGTGAACACCGTCGCCATGGTCATGATTCCCAGGCCGCCGACCTGCATCAGGATCATGATGACGACTTCGCCGAAATGGGACCAGTGGGTTCCTGTGCCCACCGTCGTCAGGCCTGCGATACACACCGCGGAGGTCGCGGTGAACAGGGCGTCGACGGGGTCCGCCCGCTGCCCGGTCTCAGTCGCGAACGGCAGGGAGAGCGCGGCCGATCCCAGCAGGACAACAGTGGCGAAACCACCCGCGATGACCCGGGCGGGATGGACGAATCGGTCGGTATGGCGGCGCCACGTCGGCGTCTGACCTACTGACAGCACCCGTTCACCCCGCGCTTCGACTCGACCGCGCTGTCAAGAGGCGGCCTCGGGTTTCACTCTACGCAGCGGCCGGGGCGCTTCCTTTTGCGGTTGGGGAAGGCGTGATGCCTGGGGCGGCCGATGCGGCCGATGCGAGGCTCGGGGCCTTGCCGTTGTCTCGGAAGTGGCCGATTGCCGTCAAGATCAGGCCAGTGATGGCCCAGGCCAGGAGGACCAGCAGGGGACGGGTGGCGGCGGCGCCGTCGAAGAAGGCCACCGATCGCAGCAGGCTGGAGCCGGCTCCCGGGGGGAGGAACTGCCCGACCAGCCCCCAGGGCTGCGGTAGCAGTTCCGGGGCAGAGGCGGCAGCGGAGATCGGGTTGCCAAAGAAGAAGACGGTCAGGGCTCCGAGCCCGAGACCGGGATTGCCGAGCACGGCACCCAGCCCGGAGACGGCCGCGCTCACCGAGAGGGTTACCAGCCCGATCACGCCGGCAGCCGCCAGGTACGAGCCACTGAGCACGCCCTGGCCGTGCAGCAGCCCGGCGGCGATCAGGCCAGCCAGCACAGAGAAGGCCAGCAGGCCGATCACCCTGACGCGGTGCGACTTGACCAGGAACAGCAGGGCGATCCCGCAGGCGATGCTGGTCATGATCAGCGGCATGAAGCCAGCGGTCAGCCCTGCGCCCCGGGGATCACTGCTTGGACTCGCGACGACATCGATGACCTCGACATTCTGCCCTTTGGCCATGCCTTGCGCGGCCTGGCTGATCAAGGTTGCGACCGCTGGGCTGCCGGCCGAGGCGATGTGCACCTCTACCCCTGTTGCCCCGACGATGAACGCGGCATAGGCTTCACGGTCACGTAAGGCATCGTCAGCAGCGCTCTCCGTCGAGACGACCGTGACGTCGAAGGCGCCCGGGCGGGCCGCCTCCAGTTGCTGTTGCAGGACGGTCACCGCTGGGCCTGGGCCGGCGACGACGATGGGCAGGTCCCTGGGCTCTGCGCTCTTGGCGGGCCAGGCAAACCATGTGATCAGCAGGGCCTGGAACAGTGCGATGCCTGCGGCGACGAGGCCGGTGAGCACCAGCGGGGTGGGTGTGCGAGCCATGCTGTGCTCCCTCAAAAATGAATAGTCGTTCTCTTTTAAGAGCATGCTCCACCGCAGGCAACAGGTTGTCAAGAACGAACGTTCGTTTTAGCGTTGGGGGATGCCCCGCGTCTCAGAAGCCCATCGCGCTGCCCGCCGCCAGCAGATCCTGGACGCCGCTCGAGCCTGTTTCACCCGTCGGGGCTTCCATGCCACGACCATGCAGGACGTCATCGCCGAGGCGGGCCTGTCCGTCGGGGCGGTCTACCGGTACTTCAAGGGCAAAGATGAACTCATCGAGGCGATCGCCAACGGATACGTCGAGCGCCTGCGGGCTCAGATCATGCCGCTGATCGAGGTGGACCTGCCGCTGGAGGAGTCCATGCGGGCAACGGTCGAGTTCCTCGACGAGGTAGCTATCGGGGAGGACGGGCCCCTGCGGCTCGCACTTCAGGTCTGGGCAGAGGCCGTGCGGGACGAGCGTCTCGGCGCAATGGTCCAGCGGGTGTACAGCGGCTTTCGTGAGGCGTTCGTCCAGATGGCCCGGCGCGCGGCGCGAGCCGGGCAACTCCCCGAGCGCGCCGTGCCAGAGGCGGTCGGAGCTGTCCTGTTCTCGCTGGTCATCGGGTACCTGCTGCAGAACGTGCTCACCGGCGGCCCGGACCGGGAGACCTACCTCGCCGGCGTGCGGTCCCTGCTGGCCAGGTGATCGATTCGGTGGCCTATCCCCAGCGGCCCCCGGTGAGGCGCTCGTAGGCCTCGACGTAGCGGTCCCTGGTCATTCGCACGATCCGCTCGGGGATCTCGGGGGCCGGCGGCTTCTTGTCCCAGCCCGTCGCTGCGGCCCAGTCCCGCACGTGCTGCTTGTCGAAGCCGGTCTGGGACCTGCCGGGCTGCCAGCCGGCCGCCGGCCAGAAGCGGGAGGAATCGGGTGTCAGTACCTCGTCTGCCAGGAGGAGGTTGCCCTGGGCATCCAGCCCGAGCTCCAGTTTCGTGTCCGCGATGATGATGCCCCGCTCTGCGGCGATCGCCGATCCCCTGCGGTAGACCTCCAGCGTGACGTCCCGCAGCCGCTCGGCCATGGGCCGCCCGACCTGGGCGACGACCTCGTCGAAGGTCAGGGCCTCGTCGTGGATGCCTGGGTCTGCCTTGGTGGTCGGGGTGAAGATCGGCTCGGGTAGCCGCGACCCGTCAACCAGACCGGCCGGCAGCGGGATCCCGCACACGGCGCCAGTGGCCCGGTAATCGGCCAGCCCAGAGCCGGTGAGGTAGCCTCTCGCGACACACTCGACCTTGATCATCTCCAGGCGGCGGCAGCGCAGGGCCCTCCCGGCCAGGTCGGCAGGGATGTCGGTCGCGGAGATGACGTGGTGGGGGACGACGTCGGAGAGCCGCTCGAACCACCAGAGCGACAAACCGGTCAAAATCTTGCCCTTGTCCGGGATCGGAGTCGGCAGTACGACGTCGTACACCGAGATTCGGTCGGATGCGACGAGGATGAGGTCCTGACCGTCGAGGTAGACGTCCCTGACTTTGCCTGAATGCAACAGTTCCACGTCGCTGATCGTAGATCACACCCTCAGCGACCCCGGATGCCGTAGCGGTCGACCAGCCGGTCCATGGTCGCGTCCAGTGCGGGATCGATGACCTGTCTGGCCTGGTCTTCCTCATACCACGCGACGATCTCGCGAGCGCCCTGCTCGAAGGGGACCGTCGCGACGAACTCGGGAACGATCCGGCGCAGTTTCGAGGTGTCGAACACCATCGAGTGCGCCTTGTCTCCGAGGAGGCCGGCACCCCACCCCGGATCCTCCGCTGCGATGGCCTCAGAGGGGACATGCACGATCGTCGGCTGGCATCCTGCGGCTGCGGCCAGCGCGTGCGCGATCTGGTCCCAGGTCAGCACGTCGTCGGAGGTGATGTGGAAGGCTTCGCCGATGGTCCGTGGGTGCCCGAGCAATCCGACGAACCCGCGGGCGAAATCCGTGTTGTGGGTGAGCGTCCACAGGGAGGTGCCGTCTCCGTGGATGATGACGGGTTTGCCCTGGCGCATCCTGCCGAGGGCCGTCCAGCCCCCGTCGAGCGGAACGAGCGTGCGGTCATAGGTGTGGGACGGGCGGACGATCGTTGCGGGAAATCCCTCCTCCCGGTACGCCGAGACGAGGAGGTCCTCGCATGCGATCTTGTCGCGGGAGTACTGCCAGAACGGATTGCGCAGCGGGGTGGACTCCACGATGGGCAGCCGGGACGGGGGAGTCTGGTACGCGGACGCGGAGCTGATGAAGACATACTGCCTGGTGCGTCCGCGGAACAGCTCAAGGTCCGCCCGAACGTGGTCTGGGGTGAACGCCACCCAGTCGACCACGGCGTCGAACTCCAGCCCACCAAGGGCCTTGGCGACGCTCGCCGAATTTCGGATGTCCGCCTGAACTCGGACGACCTGCTCCGGAAGGGGGCGCAGCTGGGTGGTGCCTCTGTTGAGGACAAACAGCCGCATGCCCCGGTCGACGGCGGCGTGGGCACACGCCGAACTGATGATGCCACTGCCGCCGATGAACAGGATCCTGAGGGCGCTCATGGCTGCACCCTACGTCCCCCGGCGCGCAGATCGCGGCAACTGACGCGATTGGCTGATGGTCCGACTGCCTGGCTGTCCGCTGGAGAAAGCGATTGGCCGGCCAGCCGCTGGGCAGAGCGGCTGACCGGCCAAAGGAGCGGCATCGGGGGTGGCCGACGCCCTCAGATGATGAGCTATGCCTTGACAGAGCCCTCCATGATGCCGCCGATGATCTGCTTCCCGAAGGCGAGGAAGACCAGCAGCAACGGGACGAGGGCGAGCGAGGTTCCCGTGAAGATCATGGCGTAGTCGGTCTGGTAGTACCCACTTGCCAGGATCTTCAGGGAGATCTGCACGGTCGGCGTGTTGTTGTTGAGCACGATGTACGGCCAGAGGAAGTCGTTCCACGTCTCCATGAAGGTCAGCAGACCGAGCACCCCCGCTGCCGGGCGGACCGCTGGGAGTACGACGTTCCAGTAGACCCGCCAGGTGGAGCACCCGTCCATGCGGCCGGCCTCGATGAGCTCATCTGGAACGGCAGAGATCGTGTACTGCCGCATCATGAACACGCCGAAGCCCTTGACCATGAACGGCACGATGACCGCCTGCAAGGTGTTGTTCCACCCGAAATCCACCATGAGCAGGTACAGCGGGATGACCCCGAGCTGCGTGGGGATCATCATCGTCAAGATGATGATCAGCAACATGGCGTTTTTCCCACGGAACCGCAGCTTGGCGAAGGCGAAGCCGGCCAGGGTCGAGAAGATGACCACCGACAGGGTCACGATGCTGGAGACGATGAACGAGTTCGCCAATCCGATGAGGAACGAGGCGTCCTCGTTGTCCAGCAGCCGCTGGACGTTCTCCCCGAAGTTCGGCCCGGGGGTCAGCGGCGGCGGGATGGTGTTGATGTCGCTGTTATCGCGCGAGGCGATGATGAACGACCACACGATCGGGAACGCCGAGATGACGATTCCGATGATCAGGCCGAAGTAGGTCAGCGGGCTGGCCTCCCACAGGCTGGCCGCGGTCCCTCTCGTCTTCTTCCGGCGCGGGGCTGGCTGGGGGGCCGGGGACTTCGCTGCGTGCGCCGGAGGGCTGCTAATGGCGGTCATTTGTCCGACCCTCCCAGCGAACGACGGACGGCCAGGAAGTTCACCAGGGAGAACGCCACGATCATCATGAACAGCGTCCACGAGACCGCAGCGCCGTAGCCTGCGGAGAAGTTGTTGGTGAACACGGTTTCGTAGATGTACATCGCGACCGTCTGGAATTCGTTCATGGATCCGCCCCTGGGCTGGCCGTAGCCGAACAGCAAGGGCTCGGTGAACAGTTGCATGCCACCGATGGTGGAGATGATGACCGTGAAGATGATGGTCGGCTGGAGCATCGGCAGGGTGATCTGGAAGAACCGCCGGGCGGCGCCAGCGCCGTCCAGTGCGGCCGACTCGTAGAGGTCCTTCGGGATCGCCTGCATGGCGGCCAGGTAGATGAGGGCGTTGTAGCCGGCCCACCGCCAGTTGACCATCGTGGCGATCGCGATCCACGAGGACCAGGTGTGCTGCCGCCACTCGACCCCGTCCAGTCCGACGGACTGCATCAGCCAGTTGGCTAGGCCGTAGCGTTCTGCGAAGATCAGCCCGAAGATGATGCCGACCGCGGCGAC
>JAFGOK010000099.1 GCA_016926535.1 Micromonosporaceae bacterium
ACCGGCATCCCACCGACCAGCGCGGCGGGCGCGAACCAGCCGGACACTCCCGCCCCGGTCACGGACACCCCGGAGGCGAGCACGCCGAGGCCGAGCAGGCGGACCCCACGGTCACACCCGCGGCCACGCTCCCTGCCCCGAGCAACGGCGGTCGGCCTGAGAATGAGCACCCCGAAGGCGATCGCGACCAGACCGGCCACGATCGCGCCGGCCAGGGGCTCCGGCAGGGTGACGGATCCGCTGACGATCGCCCCGGGCCCGACCACGGCGGCAACGGCCGCGACGACCCTGGCGCAAGTGATCGCGGCGGAACCTCGCCAGCGTTTCATGGCCATCGCGACGTCACATCGAGGCCAACGAGCACGCTGGGCAACAGTGACGGCCTTCGGCTGCCGCGCCGGACCCCGCTAGAATTGGCCGGCCCCGGTGATCTCTTGCGCAGGGGAGGAGACTGGGAGGGCTGATGGACAGGCGGCTGTGTTCCGGCGACGAGGCCGTCGCCCTCGCGGCGTGCGACGCCGGGGTCTGCCTCGGGACCGGCTATCCCGGCACCCCCTCCACCGAGATCCTTGAGGCCTTCGACGCGCTCGGGGGCAGGGCGCAGTGGGCCCCGAACGAGAAGGTCGCCCTGGAGGTCGGGCTCGGCGTCGCGTTCGCCAATGCCCGGTCGCTGGTGACGATGAAGCACGTCGGCCTGAACGTTGCGGCGGACCCGCTGTTCACGGCGGCGTACACCGGCGTGACCGGCGCACTGATCGTGGTGACGGCCGACGATCCCGGGATGGCCTCCTCCCAGAACGAGCAGGACAACCGCCGCTACGCCGTCGCCGCAGGGCTGCCGATGATCGAGCCGGCGGACGCGCAGGAGGCGTATGACTTCGTCTTCCGGGCCATCGAGATCTCCGAGCGATGGTCCATCCCGGTGCTGTTCCGGATGACCACCCGCGTCTGCCATGCGAAGTCGATCGTCACGCGCGACCCCTCCGCCGCTCCGGCGACCCAGAAGGCGTACTTCGAGCACGACCGGTCCGCGAGGGTGATGATCCCGGCGAATGCCAAGCCAGCCCACCGCCGGCTCCGGGCGAAACTCGCCGGCCTCCGCGACTGGGCGGAGCAGGACGCCTTCGACGCCGGTCTGAACCAGTTCGTGCCAGGCCGCAGTGACCTCGGGCTGGTGACCAGCGGCGTGGCCCACCTGCATGCCCTGGAGGCGGCGCCGGACGCGAGTTTCCTGAAGCTCGGGCTGGTGCACCCGCTCGCCCTGGACCGGGTGCGGGCGTTCGCGGCGTCTGTCGACCGCTGCGTCGTGATCGAGGAGGGCGATCCCGTCCTCGCGGAGGCGTTGCGCGCCCACGACGTCGCGGTGACCGCGAAACCGGAGCGGTACCGTTTCGGAGAGCTCGACGTCGCCCGGGTGCGGCGCATCCTGGCAGGCGAGACGGCTGCCGAGCCTGCCCCGCCCCGGGGCAAGCCACCGGCGTTGTGCCCCGCCTGCCCGTACCACCCGGTCTATCGCGTGCTGCGTGACCTCGACTGCATCGTCGCCGGAGACATCGGCTGCTACTCCCTGGGGGTGCTGCCGCCGTACGAGACCTTTGACACCCTGGTGGCGATGGGGGCGGCGCTCGGGGTCGGGCTCGGCCTGCGGCACGCCCTGCCGGAGGCCGAGGCGCGCCGGGTCGTCTCGGTCATCGGCGACTCGACGTTCGTCCACTCCGGCATCACCGGCCTGGTCGAGATGACGTACAACCCCCCGCCGACCGGTCACGTCGTGCTGGTCCTGGACAACCAGACGACGGCGATGACCGGGCAGCAGGAGCATCCGGCGACGGGGAGAAGGCTCAACCACACCCCGACCACCCGGTTCTCGATCGAGGGCGTCGCCCGGGCGATCGGGATCGACCAGGTGGCGGTCATCGACCCTGTCGCGGACGAGGGCGGCTTCGCCGCCCTGCTGCGCGAGCGCCTGGCCGCGAACGATCTGTCGGTCATCGTCGCCCGCAGGCCGTGCATCCTCGCTGCTGCGGGCATCCGCCGGTGGCAGGCGCAGGCGAGCGGGCCGGCGGGCACCGCACCGGCCCCTGGAGTGTCAGTATGAGGGTCACAAACGTCGTGTTCGCCGGTCTTGGCGGGCAGGGAGTCATCAAGGCCTCCGACATCCTGGCCCAGGCAGCGTTCCGGGCCGGGCTGGATGTCAAGAAGTCCGAGTTGCACGGGATGAGCCAGCGCGGCGGCTCGGTCACCTCGGATGTGCGGTTCGGCGACCGGGTGTACTCGCCGATGGTGCCGCAGGGTGAGGCGGACTACCTCATCGTGCTCGAACCGTCGCAGGTCGAGGTCAACCTGCCACTGCTGCGGCCCGGCGGCGTGCTCCTTTCGCCCGAGATCATCCCGCCAGACCGGTTGTCCAACAAGCGCAGCCTCAACGTCGCGCTCCTCGGTGTCCTCAGTGGGTTGGTCGGCCTCGATCCTGACGCTATCCTGGCCGCGGTCAGGCAGGCCCTGCCGGAGCGGCTGTACCAGATCAACGAGCGAGCCTTCGAGTTCGGGCGCGAGATCGCCGAGCGCGGCTGATCCTTACGAGGAGGGTGCAGTGAACAGATGGAATGACCCGCCGGGCGGATTCCTGCCGGTCAGTGCGCCGGACTTCCTGCCCCGCCCGCAGCTGGAGGCGGTCCAGTTGCAGCGGCTCAAGGCGGTGGTCACCCGGGCGTTCGAGCACCAGGAGCTGTTCCGCACCCGGATGGGTGAGCGAGGGCTCAAGCCGGACGACCTCGGCCACCTGAGCGACCTCGGTCGGCTGCCCTTCACCGTCAAGAACGACCTGCGCGACACCTACCCCTTCGGGCTGTTCGCCAGCCCGATGGAGGAGGTCGTCCGGCTGCACGCCTCGTCCGGTACGACCGGCAAGCCGATCGTCGTCGCGTACGCCCAGGCGGATCTCGACGTCTGGTCCGAGGTCATGGTCCGGGCGTTCGCCGCCTGCGGGGTCCACCGCGGCGACGTCATCCAGAACGCCTACGGCTACGGGCTGTTCACCGGCGGCCTGGGCGCCCACTACGGCGGGGAGGCGCTGGGGGCGACGGTCATCCCGATCAGCGGGGGCAACACCGAGCGCCAGCTGATGGTCATGCAGGACTTCGGCGTCACCGTCATCTGCTGCACCCCCAGCTACTTCCTGCATGTCGCGGAAGCGGCCAGGGAGGCCGCCGTCGACCTGTCCCGGCTCCGGGTCGGGGTCTTCGGTGCCGAGCCGTGGAGCGAGGGGATGCGCGAGCGGATCCAGGAGGAGACCGGGATCCGGGCGCACGACATCTACGGGCTCTCCGAGATCATCGGACCCGGGGTCGGTATCGAGTGCACCGAGCGGCGCGGTCTGCACATCTTCGAGGACCACTTCTATCCAGAGATCGTCGATCCGGACAGCGGGGAGGTCCTGCCGGAGGGCAGCGAGGGCGAGCTGGTCCTGACCACCCTCTCGAAACAGGCCATGCCGATGATCCGCTACCGGACCAGGGACATCACCGCGCTGGTCAGCGAGCCGTGTGCGTGCGGCCGGACGCTGCGGCGAATCCGGCGGATCGGGCGGCGGTCCGACGACATGATGATCATTCGTGGCGTCAACGTCTTCCCGTCCCAGATCGAGACGGCGCTGCTCCGGGTTGAGGGCACGCTGCCGCATTACCAGATTGTGCTGACCCGGGCCAGCGGCCTGGACCAGATGGAGGTCAGGGTCGAGGTGACCCCGGAGGTCTTCTCCGATGAGATCAAGCAGCTGGAAAGCCTGAAACACCGCCTTGAAGCGGCGATCGAGAACGTCGTGGGCCTGCGGGTTTCGGTGACGCTGGCCGAGCCCCGGACGATCGCCCGGAGTGAGGGCAAGGCCCGGCGCGTCACCGATCTTCGCGATGTCTGACGGACCCCGCCAGCGGCCCGGGATCGGCGGCGGCGCCAGCCGCTCCGCCGGCCAGATGGGAGACAGATCATGAAGCTCCAGCAGCTCTCACTGTTCCTTGAGAACACGACCGGCACCCTGCACGCGCCCGTTGCGGCGCTGGCCGACGCTGGCGTGAACCTTCTGTCGGTTTCGCTGGCGGACACCAGCCAGTTCGGCATCCTCCGCCTCATCGCCTCCGACCCCGAGCGGGCACTGCGGGTACTCGAAGCGGCCGGAATGGTCGTCCGGGTGACCGAGGTGGTGCCGGTCGAGGTGGCCCACGGCCCTGGTGGCCTGGCCGCTGCCCTGGCCTCGATCGAGGAGGCCGGGCTGGCCGTCGAGTACATGTACCTGTTCGGCGCCGCCCGCCACCCGGGCACCGCTGTCATCATCTTCCGGTTCGAGCACCCGGACGAGGCACTGGCGGCTCTGAACGCCGCTGGTGTCCGGGTGCTCTCGCAGGAGGAACTGCTGGCGGCAGAGCCGGCCGGGCCAGGCCCGGCCGGATACCACGGGTGATCAGTACGTAAAGCGGGCAACCAGCCGGTTGAGTTCTTCGGACATGCGGGACAGCTCGGCGGCGGCACTGTGGCCCTGGCGGAGACCTTGGTCCCGTCATTGATCGTGGTCAGGCCGACGCACCGGGGGCCATCCGGCGCTTCCGGCCACCCCATAGTGGATATATCAGGATTTCTTGTGAGAATCCGTCGCCCGCCATATCGGACGAGGCACTGTTCTGACTGCACAACACGCCATGTATTCCAATAAACGCATTTCGGTCACCCGATCGTGTGCGCGTGGCATTCCCAACCAGCTCGCCG
>JAFGOK010000585.1 GCA_016926535.1 Micromonosporaceae bacterium
GTTCGTATAGTGATTCGGGAGGTTGTCATGGGGCTGCGAGTCGCGGTGGCCGGTGCGAGCGGGTACGCGGGGGGTGAGCTGCTCCGCCTGATCATTGGGCATCCCGAGTTCTCGCTGGTCGCGGCGACGGCGCATTCGCAGGCTGGCGCTCGTGTTCCCGCGGTCCATCCGCATCTGGTCTCGCTCGGGGACATGATCTTCGCCGAGACCACGCCGGCAACGCTCGCAGAGGCCGAGCTGGTGTTCTGCGCCCTGCCGCACGGGCAGTCCGGAGCGCTGACCGCTCAGCTCCGGAAAGGGATCAGGGTCATCGACCTCGGGGCGGACCATCGCCTGGTCGACGAGGTGGCCTGGGAGCGGTACTACGGCGGGCCATACGCTGGGGCTTGGACCTACGGCTGCGCGGAGTTGCCGCACCTCCCCGGCCAACCGAGCCAGCGTGACCGCATTGCCGCTGCCACTCGGGTTGCCTCGACCGGCTGCTATGCCATGGCCTCCATCCTCGCCCTCGCTCCGCTGATCGCGGCGGGCATCGTCGAGGCGGATGACGTCGTGGTGGTCGCGGCCTCCGGGACGTCCGGAGCCGGCCGGGCGCCGAAGGTCAACCTGCTGGCCAGCGAGGTCATGGGCAGCCTCGCGCCGTACCGGGCCGGCTCGCACCAGCATGTTGCCGAGATCAAGCAAGCGACGGGTGCTCGGTCACTATCGTTGACTCCGGTACTCGCGCCGTTACCGCGTGGCATCGTCGCGACGGTGACCGCTCGCCCGGCGGAGTCCATGTCCCTGACGGCCGAGATCGTCCGTGAGGTGCTGGCCGCGACATACGCCGAAGCGCCGTTCGTCACTGTTCTGCCCGAGGGCACGTGGCCGAGCACTGCGGCGACCCTCGGTTCTAACAGCTGTCATCTCCAGGCAGCGGTCGACCTCGACTCCGGCCGGGTGATCGTGACCTCGGCACTGGACAACCTCGGCAAGGGGGCGGCAGGAAACATGATCCAATGCGCGAACCTCATGCTGGGGCTTGAGGAGACGACCGGGCTCTCAGCGGACGGAGTCGCACCATGAGCGGGATGGCACAGCGCGGTGGCGAGGGAGTGACCGCCTGCAAGGGGTTCCGGGCCTGCGGGGTCGCAGCGGGACTGAAGGCCAGGGGAGGGCTGGACCTCGCCCTGGTCGTCAATGACGGACCGGACGCGACGGCGGCCGGCGTCCTGACGGGCAACCGCGTGAAGGCGGCGCCTGTGCTGTGGACCAGCAAGGTGCTCCGGGGGGGAGTCGTGCGGGCCGTCGTGCTGAACTCCGGTGGAGCCAACGCGTGTACCGGCCAGCAGGGTCTGGCCGACGCGCATGCGACGGCGGAGCGAGTCGCGGCCCGGCTGACAGCGGCCGGGCGCTATCCGCTGAGCCATGCCGATGTCGCCGTGTGCTCCACCGGGTTGATCGGCGAACGCCTGCCCATGAAGAAGCTGCTGGCCGGGGTGGACGCGGCAGTCCGCGGCCTGGCGAAGGACGGTGGTCCGGCCGCGGCCCGGGCGATCATGACAACGGACACGGTGGCGAAGACGGCGACGGCCAGCGGGGACGGGTTCACTGTTGGAGGGATGGCCAAGGGAGCCGGCATGCTGGCTCCAGGGCTCGCGACAATGCTGGTCGTCCTGACCACCGACGCGGTGGCTGACGCGGATTTGCTCGACACCGCCCTGCGCGAGGCCTGCTCCACCACCTTTGACCGCATCGACTCCGACGGGTGCATGTCAACGAATGACACGGTGCTGCTGCTGGCCAGCGGTGCATCCGGGATCTCCCCAGAGCCAGCTGCCCTGACCGGGGCGGTGACCGCGGTCTGCGCGGATCTCGCCCGCCAAGTGATCTCCGATGCCGAGGGCGCGACCAAGGAGATCGCCATCGAGGTGACCGGAGCGGCCTCTGTGGCGGACGCCTGCGAGGTCGGCAGGGCCATCGCCAGGTCGAATCTCGTCAAGTGCGCGTTCTTCGGCAATGATCCCAACTGGGGCAGGATCCTCGCCGCCGCTGGGACGACGTCCGCGGCGTTCGAGGCGGACGCCATCGATGTCTCGGTCAATGGCGTTCCGGTCTGCGTTGGCGGAGCGACTGGGGTGGATCGGTCCCAGGTCGACTTGAGCGGCCGGCAGGTGACGGTCGTCGTCGACCTGCACGCCGGGGAGGAGCGGGCGACGATCTGGACCAACGACCTGTCGATCGGGTACGTCCGGGAGAATTCGGAGTATTCCTCATGACTCCCTCCTCCCGTACGCGTGATCTTGGTATCGCGCTCGGCAAGGCCAGCACCCTCATCGAGGCGTTGCCCTGGCTCTCCCGCTTCGCCGGATCGATCGTCGTGGTCAAGTACGGCGGAAATGCCATGATCAACACCGAGCTACGCAAGGCGTTCGCCGCCGACATGGTCTTTCTCCGGACCGTCGGGATCAAACCGGTGGTCGTCCACGGTGGGGGGCCCCAGATCTCGGCGATGCTGGCGCGGCTGGGCATCGACAGCGAGTTCA
>JAFGOK010000100.1 GCA_016926535.1 Micromonosporaceae bacterium
GCCAGGTGCCGTTGCGGGAGATGAAGATCGCGTCATGGTGGTTGCCGGGGGCAGTGATCTTCCTGCTTGGCAGCATTCCGACGGCGAAGCTCGGTAGGACCACGGTGCGGTAGCCGGCCGGCATCGGTCTTGGTCCAGGGCTGGCGGAAGAATCCTCTGCCCTTCATTCGGAAGGAGGCCGGTCCTCAGGCGTGTGCCCACCCGGGACCTGGTCCGTCGTTGGGAAGAACCGTTGCGGGAATCGTCCGAAGGTCAGCAGGACGGTCAGGGTCAGGGGAGCGTCGGGCGCGGGGCCGGTGGTGATGCCGAGCAGGAACCGGCAGTATCGCCCCACACACAACGAACTACCCAGCCACACCGCCCTTTGCACGTACGCTCAGAGTCGGATGGTCGAGGACCTCAGGCAACCAACCGTATTCTTTGTCGCGCACACGATCACGTCAAGACCGCTCCGCGGTATCCGCCCGACAGCAGGCGAAAAACCCCGACCAGACCTCTCTGCGTGGACTCTGAATCGTCAGGACCAAAGATGCCTAAAATGCATTGACACTTATAATGATGTGACGGTGATGCCCCGACTCGCCCTCTGGCCTATCCTGTACCTGCCTACCGCGCGGGTGTGGCATCAGGCCGAAGGATTGGCCGTGCCGGTAGGACGCCATTTCCTTGGCTATCTAGTCTTGGGCCGTCGTGTTTCAGACTGGCGAGAAGAGGAGCAGGATGAACCTGGTTTCTCCGCAGGCAGACGAGTACGAGGTGGTCAGGCGGGCACTGCTCCGGTCCACATCGGTCGGCGTCGACTCAGCCAACGTCTTCATCGAACGCCGCCGCAAGGTGGCCGTGCGATTCGCGGACAGCCGTATCGTGGACCTGGCGGTGAGTCGCCGGGCTGGCAGCTGCGCCCGGTGGATCTCCTCCAGGGATTCCCGGTACCGGGCTGTCGACAGCATCGACCCGTCGACCGTTGCCCTGTGTGTCGGTGGGGACTCGACACAGCTGACTCGCCTCCCGACATCGGGGACCGCCGGTGGCGCGATCGAAACGGCCGAGGACGTCAAGAAGCTTGTTGGCGAACTCGATCGGGCCGCTCGGGACACCGATTCGCGCGTACGGCAGGTGCTCGTCGACGCGGAGTGGCAGGAGCAGTTGGTAGTCGTGGTTACGCTCGACGGCATCGTCGCCGAGAAGCGCCATCTGCGCTATTTGACCGTCAGGGTCGTCGCTGGGGAGGGCTGCCGTGTTGCTGCCGGCTTTTATACTCCGGCCAGTTCCGATCCGTCATCCGGCTTGGACCCGGTACAGATCGGCCGTGAGGCGGCGCGTCGTGCGGTGACCTCGCTCGCGGGCTGGCCGGTGCCTCCCCGCCGCATGCCTGTCGTGGTCGGTCCGGGGCGAGGCATGGTGTTGATTCACGAGGCGTGCTGCCATCCGCTGGAAGCGGACGAGATTTCCCGTGGATCGATCTACGCCGGATGTCTCGGCCAGCGTATTGCGGCGCCGGGGGTGTCCATCGTCGATGACCCGCTCGTGCCGACCGGGGTCGGAACTTACCAGTGGGACGATGAGGGTACGCCAGCATCGGCGACCATCATGGTCGAGGACGGAATTCTGCGGTCATATCTCACGGACGCGGCGACCGCAGTTCAGCTTGGAGTCCGGAAAACGTCGAACGGACGTCGCGAGGGTTTTCTGGACATCCCGATTCCTCGAATGAGCAACACGTGCGTACGACCTGGCGACCTCGATCCCGAGCAGATCATCGCCAACACCACGTCTGGGCTGTATGCCCAGCATGTCGGCGGCGGCGAGGTGGTGGAGGCCACCGGCGACTTCGCATTCCGGGTTCTGAACGGTTTTCTCATCGAGGATGGGAAACTCGCCGACCCGGTTCAGGAGACGACCGTCCAGGGCAACGGTACCGAGGTTCTCCTCGGAATCGACGCGGTGGGCAACGATGTGCGTCTAGGAGCGGCGAAGTGCGGGAAATTCTCGGCATTGGTGCCCGTCGGAGTGCAGGGGCCGACGCTCCGCATCCGGTCACTGCTGGTGGGCGGGACCGGCGAATGAGCATCGAGGCGTTGCTGGAGACCTATCTGGACGAGTGCGCACGGCAGGGTGTGCAGGCCGAAGCACGCGCTGTCGCGAGTCGGCGGGAGGAACTGGTTGCCCGCAACGGGGCAGTCGAGTCTGACGGGGTAGCCGACGATACGGTGGTCAGCCTTGCAATGGGGGAAGGCGACCGCCGAGTGGTTCTTGCGAACGGTGTCGATGCCGACCCGAGAGAGGTGGTCGACGAAGGCGTCGCAGTCCTGCACGCCATGTCGGCCTTCGACGGCACCGGGCGAGTCGGGATGGTCGCCAACGCCGGGAGCGGGCAGTGTGCGGGGCGCACCGCCGGGTCTCTTGCCGAGGTGCGCGACGAGCTGCTGGATCGTTCAAGGCTCGCCGAAGCACGAGAGTGCGAACTCCGCTCGACCCAGATCGCACGCAGCGTCCACTTCGTTTCGTCGAAGACCCGGCTGACATACCGAACCTCGTTGGCATCACTTCTGTTGCGGGCGACTAGATCGAACGAGGATGACGAAGCTGTCCACGTGGACTCCTCTGACTCCGGTCCGGACATGCGGGTACTTTTGGACGCTTTCGACACTCGCATCCTGCATAACGTCCGGCGGCAGTTGACCGCACCGGCACTGCCGGTGGCCAGGGCACTGCCGGTCCGCGTCGTGTTGGACGGGAGGGTGGCGGCCGCGCTGGTCTGGATGCTCGCCGAGTCCCTGTCTGCCGAGGCCGTGGAGCAGGGGTGGAGTCTGTTCCAGGGACGCCTCGGTCAGACAGTGAGCTCGGACCTAGTCTCAGTCGTCGATGACCCGATGCTGGCCGGTGGTCCCCGCTGCTTCCCGTTCGACGACGAGGGGGTGCCAGCGTGTCGGAGAACGTTTATCGATCATGGCAAGTTGACGGGTTTCCTCGGCTCGCGAGCCTTCGTCGAGACTGTCGAGGGCAGCCGTCCAGGCCATGCGCGACAACCCGATGCGACCTCCGCACCTCGACCGGCACCGAGCAACTTCTTCATCGAACCCGCTGAGACCCCCTTGCTGTTGGATGCGCCAACGCTGCGGATCGTACAGACGCACGGCATTCGATTGGCGAACAACATCACTGGCGAGTTCTCGACCGGTGCCACCGGCCTGGTGGAGGACGATGGCAAGGTATGGCGGGTGACCGGCCTGAGTATGGCTGGCAACGTTATCGATCTGTTTCGCGGGGTCGAAGGGCTGGGCACCGGGCTCCAGTGGTCGGTTCCGGACGAGACCGAGGCGTCGTTCGGATCGCCCGACCTGCTGGTCCGTGGTCTGACCATTGGAAGGTGACTTCGCTGGGGATTGGGGCTGCGATAAGCCGTGACAGTGTGTGCTGCGCTAGTTCGAAATCGCTGGACTTGTCGTCGCGACGAGTCTGGTTCGCTCACCCCACTGAACCACTGCCGGTGTGACCAGGCCAGACAGGGCGAACAGTAGGCCAAGTCCGATCCACCCGACTCGTCCGAGACTCAGCACCAACCCGATCATCAGGACCGGAGACACCGCCGATGCAGCCGACATGCCGATCCCCAGCAGACCCTGGTACTGACCCTGTGCGTACTCCGGCGCCAAGCCAAAGCTCACGGCATATGAACCCGCCGTGTAATGGAGCTCTCCGATTGTATGGATGGTCACGGCACCGATCAGAAGTAGAATGGATGTCCATCCTGGAACGCCTGCTGCCAGGCCGATCAGGGAGCAGCTGGCCAGAAATATCACGCCTGACCGACGCAGCGCGGCACCTCCACGTCGGACTGTATCGACATTTCGACCCACCCGAGCCTGGAGCAGTACCACTAGTGCGGTGTTTATCACGAGAAAGATCGATATGATCCATCTCGGGGCGTGAGTGTGATCGACAACCCAGAGTGGTAGCGGTGTCATGATCACCGAGAACTGCATGGAGATCACGGCATCCACGATCGTGAAGGCAACGAACGACTTGTCGGTCAGCGCCGTCCAGGGCTTGTGGTGTCCCTCTGGCTTGGGCAGCGGTTCGTAGCGCGGCAGGCGGCCAAGTATCGCCCAGGTGCACACGAAGGTCAGCGCATTGATGATGATGAGCGACTGGTATGCCTGGGCTGTGCCGATCGCCACGGCCACCCCGCACCCCAGCGCGCCTACCGAGATCGCGAGGTTGCCGATCGCCGCCAGGACGTTCGGGAAGGCGGCGTTCTCTCTGCCGCCAACCCGTCGGATCAGCGCCCGGTTCACCGCGACATATGCGGTGAGGCAGATGACCTCCAACGAGGTGACGATCACGAACGGCACAAAGCTGTGGATGAATACGTAGCAGACCGTGATCGCCGCCTCGATAAGCAAGATCGTTCGAGCTACTTCACGCGGGCCGAGACGGTCCGCCAGATCCCCGATCAGGGGTGCGCCAGGAAGCCCGACAGCGCCGGCCAACGTCAGACCGACGCCGACTTGCCATGTCGACAGGTGCACGACACGGGTGAAGAAGAGCGTCATGGCGGTCAGGACCAGTCCTCCGCCGAAACAGTTGACCAGGGAGGCTAGTCCGAGAATCCGTGGCGCACCCGGATCGGGAATCAGCGCCTCGCGCATCCCAAAGGAGTGAAGCTTCAACAGGGTCCTTCAGTACTTGCTGTTCTGTTCGGCCGGGCGCAGCCGCAGACCGTGCACGCCGCCGTCCACGGCGAGTATGGTGCCCACCGAAGCGCCCGACAGCGGGCTCGCCAGGTAGGCGACCGCGTAGGCCACCTCGTCGGCCGTCACCAGCCGACCCATCGGCTGGCGCGCGTTGAGCTTGGCCCGTTCCGCTGCCGGATCATCGGTCTTGTCGAGCAGCCGGTTCACCCATGGTGTGTCCGCTGAACCGGGGGCGACACAGTTGACCCGGATGCCTTCCCCGAGGTGGTCAGCCGCCATGGCCAGCGTCAGTGCGTACACCGCACCTTTGCTGGCCGAATACAGCACTCGCTTCTGCATCCCAGCCCACGCGACGATCGAGCACATGTTGACGATTGCCGCTGCAGGTGAGCGCCGCAGGTGCGGCAACGCGTGTCTGGCGACCCTGACCATCCCGATCAGGTTGACGTCCAGCACCCGCAGCCACTCCTCATCGGTGTTGCCGGTGACATCTCCGATCGCGCTGATCCCGGCATTGTTGACCACCACGTCCAGCCTGCCGAACCGCTCGACCACGGTATCCACGGCCGACTTGACCATGGCGTCGTCTGTGACGTCGGTCTTGATGCCTACGAGGTCGTTCGGGAGGCCGTCCGGGTTCAGGTCGAGCACGGCGACCTCGGCTCCTCTGCTGTGCAGCAGTTTCGCCGTGGCCAGGCCGATTCCCGACGCACCGCCGGTAACGATTGCGACCAGACCTGCGAAGTCACTCACGAGTTCTCTCCTATTCGCTCTGGGACACCTGGAAAATGACGGTGACGTAGCGAGGCGTCGGTTCACGCCTCGTTACCGTTCGGCTGTGCCGGGAACAAGCATCGGCGGTTCTGGACGAGACTCTCGTGGTCGACCGCCATGTGCACCAGTGCACCGCCGCGCGACAGGTTGTCTGTCCATCCGGTCGCTTCCGACGCGGTGGTCACGGTGGAGAGGACCACGCCGGAGGCCCATGATCCGTGCGGGTCGGTAATCCGTAATCCGGCGATCTCGTCGGCGTCGGGAAAGACGACCTCTGCCGCGCCTACCGGTGTGCTGGGCAGCTCGACCGGTCGTCCGCAAGCTATCCGAACGACCTGCTCAAACAGATCGATACCCCAAGCCGCCCCCACCATGTCCATGATGTAGTCGCCGGGAGTGCGGACGGCCGCCTCCATGACGACCGGTCCGGTGTCGGTCTGACGCAGCTCCACGTGCGCGATGCCACTGTGCATGCCGAGAGCGTCGAGGACCGCAACAGCCGATGACCGCAGCTGTGCGTAATCGTCCTCGGCCAGCCTGGCCGGTGCGAGGTGACCGACCTCGACGAAATAGGGCGGGCCAGTCGTTCGTTTGGCGGTCACATTGGCGAACACCGGTTTGCCGGCCTGGAACAGCACCTCGACGGAGAACTCCGGTCCGTCGACGAACTCCTCCAGCAGGAACGTCGTTGGCCGTTCTGTGCCGTACCAGGCTTTCAGTTCTTCGAGGCTGGTCACCAACTGGACGCCTTCGCTACCGGCGCGATCGATTGGCTTGACCACCACACGACCGAGCGCAGCCATCCACTGGGCCCCCTCGTCGAAGTCATGCACGTGATGCCACCGTGGCTGGTTGATGCCTCGTCGCGCGAAAGCGGCTCGTTGCAGCGTCTTGTCACGAGATGTCAACGCCGCCCGCAGGCCAGTCCCAGGCCGGTGGTACTCATCGGCGATCAACGCTGCGGGGATCACATGGTCCTCGCTGAACGCGACCACCCCCTCGGGCGGACGGTCGCCGAGGGCCTCGCAGGCGGCTGTGTACCAGTCCGATGACACCAGGGTGTCGCTCTGCAGCGGGATGGCCCTGACGTCCTCTCCCAGCAATCGCCGTGTCTCCGGTGTGGCGAAGTTCGCGGCATGGTCGATCACTGTCATGGACAGACCCAGTCGGCGACCCGCAACGAGATACGGTCTCCCCTGACTGCCTAGACCGACCAGCACTAGTCCGTTCGGCGCGCGAAACCCTGACACTGTTGGGCCTCCCAACCTTAAGCGACGGGTTTGGTCTGGATGTGGATTGCGGCGGCCAGTCGCCTGCCGTTAGCGATCGCCTCGGTGGCGGTGGCGCCGCGGGCAATGACGTGACCGATCTTGTCCTCGTTCCAGGTCAGTGGTGGCACCTCATCGCCCGGCGCCACCGCCAGCCTGAGGTCGACGAATGCCGGGTCGGCGCGCACGGCGTCGATGCCGGTGACCTCCACGACCTGTCCAGGCTCCGGGGTGAGGAACCGGATGGCTGCGCCACCGCGAGGATCTGGCGACGCGGTCAGCGGCTCCAGTACGCCGAACCCGGAGGCCAGCGCGTAGCGCTCCATGTCGACGCCGTAGACGACCTCGGCCAGCTCGTTGATCCGGTCACCGCCGACCCGGTTGTGCGATTCGACGATCCGTGGGCCGCGCGAGGTCAACTTGACCTCGGTGTGGCCTGGGCCATGGCGCAGCCCCACCGCGTCGAGGAAGTCCGTAACCAGTTGCGTGACCTCGCGCAGCGTCTCTGGCGAGCAACGACTGGGTTGGGAATGTCCGATTTCGACGAAGCCGCCGGGGCCACCACACTCCTTGTCCGTCATCGCGACAACCACGTGCCGGCCATCGAAGGTCAGCGTTTCCACGCTGATCTCTGGGCCGTCCAGGTACTCCTCCATGAGAAAGTCGTCGAAGGAATCGGTGAAGGACAGGTCCTTGGCCTCGAAGCTCCCGTCGAGCGACCTGAACCTGTCGGCAGCGGCGTCCACATCGGTCTGGTCCCGGATGCAGAAGACCGCGAGACTGCCTGATTCGCGGACCGGCTTGATGATGACGGGGAGGCCGTGCGCCTGGACGAAGTTCCGAACGTCCTGCGCGGTCCGGCCGACCGCGCAGGCTACCGGACTGATGCCCCGCTCAGCCAGATGCCGGCGCATCTGCCACTTGTCCAGCAGCAGCTGCACGGTGGCGACGGAGTCGCCGTAGAGGCCGAGCGCCTCGTTGATCCGCGCAGCGGGCAACAGTCCAAGCTCGAACAGCGAGATGGCCGTTTGGAACGGATATGTCGTGTGTAGCGCCCGGACCAGTGGTAGAAGTCGGTCAATGTCACCGTAGTCGAGCAGTAGTGCCTGATCGACATATGGCCAGTGACCACGGTCATACTCATCCGGAAACTGGGCGTGAATCACGTCCAGGCCGAGTTCCCGTGCTTTGCGTACATGCTGGAGTTTGCCGCCGATCATCAGGATACGAGGCCGTTGGATGGCGACCGTCGAAGACCGTTGACCGGTGGGTACGACATCGTCGGACAACGTGGCTCCCATTCTCGTGCTTAACGTTCTGACGACTCTGCGGTCATATGTTCGTGCACATGCGACCGGCGTCGTCGAGGCAATCGAACCATGGTGCGGCATACCCGATGGTGATCCCACCGGTGGGCATCTCACCACCGGTGGGATCAGGCGCAATGTGGTACAGGACCACCGCCGAGAACCCTACCACGGTACGGCGTCGGTGAGCGGTCATCGTGATTTGCACATGGGTCGGCATTAATGATTATCAATCGAAACGGATGCCAGAGACACTGTCATCAGCAGGGATCTGTGACAATGTCTTATGTCATCCCAGTACTTCGGCTATTGCGTTTACACCGAAGTCGATCTCCTCGCGGGTGATCACCAGCGGTGGTGCCACCCGGAGGGCCGTGTGGTAATCCTTGCAGAGCACGCCACGCTTGGCGAGTGCCTCGGATGCCTGACGCGCGGTCGGGCCGCCGTCGGCGATTTGCACGCTGGCCCACAGACCGCGACCGCTGACCTCGGCGATGCCGTCGACCTCGCCGAGCTTGGAGTGCAGGTACGCGCCGAGTTCGCGGGATCGTTCCTGGTACTGCCCGGTAGCCAGCAGGCGCACCACGGCGCGGCCGATGGCGCAGGCCAGCGGGTTGCCGCCGAAGGTCGAGCCGTGCTCTCCGGGCTTGAGTACGCCGAGGACGTCGGCCCGGCCGACCACCGCGGACACGGGCATGATTCCGCCGCCCAGTGCCTTACCCAGGGTGTACAGGTCCGCGCGGACACCTTCGTGGTCCAGCGCCAGCGTCGCTCCGGTGCGGCCCAGCCCGGACTGGATCTCGTCGGCGATGAGCAGTGTGTTGGTCGCGTCACACAGCTGACGGACCTCGGCGAGATATCCCTTCGGCGGGACGACCACGCCCGCCTCGCCCTGGATCGGCTCCAGCAGGACCGCCGCCGTGTTTTCGGTGATCGCCGAGCGCAGTGCGTCGATGTCGCCGTATGGCACCACGGTGAAGCCCGGGGTGAACGGGCCGAACCCGTCGCGGGCGACCGGGTCGGTGGAGAACGAGACGATGGTCGTGGTGCGGCCGTGGAAGTTCTCGCTGGCGACCACGATGTCCGCGGCATCGTCGGGCACGCCTTTTACCTTGTAGGCCCACTTCCTGGCCACCTTGACGGCCGACTCGACCGCCTCGGCGCCGGAGTTGGCCGGCAGCACCATCTCGGTGCCGGTCAGTTCGGCCAATTCATGACAGAACGGCCCGAACTGGTCGGTGTGAAACGCCCGGCCGGTCAGCGTCAGCCGGTCGAGCTGGGCCTTGGCCGCGGCGACAAGGTCGGGGTGCCGGTGACCGAAGTTGAGCGCGGAGTAGCCAGCGAGGAAGTCGAGATAGCGTCGACCATCCACATCAAGTAGCCATACCCCCTCTCCGTGGACGAGTACCACGGAAGGCAACGAGTGGTAGTTGTGCGCGCTCCAGCGTTCGGTGAGAGCGATGGAGTCATGTGGGAAGGCAAGAGCCGAAGTCATTTCGACAGGCTAGACTCTGTTGGCGATGATTTCAGCCTTTGCAGAATCACAGATGTTTCCGGATCACTGCTCGGGTTGACTCGACAGTCGCTCGAATCCCATGATGTGTTCCGAAGATATTCGGAACAGTACCGCGATGGTGTCAGACGACTGTGCTCGATCGAGACGGAACACAATGACCATTCGAGTGCTCATCTGCGACGAGCTGCCGGTTATTAGGGACGGCTTGCGGACGCTGCTCGATTCCGTGTCGTGCATCGACGTGATCGACACGACCGATGACGGCATGGATGCCATCGCCCTGACGCGGGCCGCACGACCCGATGTCGTGGTCACCGATCTGAACCTGCGGATCATTTCCGGCCTGGAAATGATCCGCAGACTCGGCAAAGAGGACGCACCGCCCAACTTCGTGGTTTTCACCAGATCCGTCGGCGACGATACGGTCAGCGACGTGCTGCACGCCGGCGCCAGCTGTCTGTTGGGAAAGGACGCGAGCCCGCAGGAGCTGGTGGACGCGATTCGGGCGGCGGCCGCCGGCCGGACCCTGCTCGCGTCGGACGTCGTGCAACGTCTGGTCACCTGGTTCCGTGCGCAGTCGGACACCCGGGAGTTCGCGCCGTGCCCGGAGTTGACCGAACTCACTCCGCGGGAGCGGGACGTGACCCAGATGGTGGCGTGGGGCATGTCCATCGAGGAGGTTGCCCGCGAGCTGACCATCGGGGTGGCCACGGTCCGTACCCATCTCTACCGGGTGTGCACCAAGCTCGGCGTGCGCGACCGCGCGCAACTCGTGTCACTGGCCTACCAGTCTGGACTCATCCAGCCGGTGGAACGCACCCGCGGCGGTGAGCGGTCCCGATAGCTGGGGAATCTGCGAACAGGCTGACGCTCACCGCGGCTGGGACACTGCCATGACCAAACCTCGCTCGTCGTCATCGGTGACGGCGCGCCTGGCCGAGTCGAGGCGGGCAGCGCCGGCCAGCCGCCACAGCGCGGCAGGTTCGCCGTACCGATTGGACTCGGCGGCGGCCAGCCGGAAGTACCGGTGCAGACCGAGTTCCGCCGTCATTGACCATGCTCCGCAGTTCTGCATACACACCCGCACCACGTCGCGCGCGGTCTCGGCGGCCATCGCCAGTGTCACGACCGGTGCGGTGCCGACCTGATCGTGACCGGCGTCCACCAGCCAGGCCCCCCGGTACACCAAGGCTCTAGTCGCGCGCAGTGCCACCAAGGCACGCGCCAGCGAGAAGGAGACGGCCTGCAGGTCACGTAGCGTGGTGTCGAACTGCCGCCGGACACCGGTGTGGCGCACCGTGATCAGGGTTGCGCCGTCGGCGATACCCAGCAGATAGGCGGCCTGCCGGAGTCGTGCTCGGGCCAGTGGACCCGTGGGCGAGTCGTCCAGCCTCGCCACCACGTCCGTCTCGGCGATCGGGGTGGACGCGAGCTGGACGACCGGTGGCCAGCACCCGGTCTCGAGGCTGCGGCCAGGCGCCCCGGGCGGCACCGCAACGAGTGTCGGATGGCCGCCAGCACGAACGGCCACCAAAAGCGTCCTGGGCTCAGAATCGTCGACGGTGACCGCTCCGGTCAGCTCCCAGCCGCCGGCCCGTGGCGTCGCGATGACACCGGTGCCGATCGGCAGTGCCTCCAAGCCGGCCAGCGCCGCGCCAGTCGGGAAACCCACATCGGCCGCCATCGCGTCGGCCCGATAGGGGTTGCCGCATGCCGCTCGGCCCAGTTCCTCGCTGACCAGCACTCCTGCTGTCAGTCCGAGGTCGAGGCCGCCGGCGGAGCAGGGGCGTTCGAAGTCGGCCGCGCCCAGCTGGTCGAGCATGGCGCGGGCCGGACCGGAGGCTCCATCGGTCACAGGTGCACCATGCACTTCGAATCGCACAGGCACCCGGGCGAGGGCCGCCCGCAACACCGTGCGCAACTCGTCGATGAGCGGATCGGGGGTCAGGTCCACGTCAGCACCTCTCCTGTCCCATTGAGTCGAAGGCGGTGGTGATGATCTTCAACATCACTTCGGAGGTCCCCGCGGACAGGGTCAGCCCAGGCGCCTCCCGGTATGCGGAGTCCAGAATCACGGCCGCCCTGGTGCGGTTCGCGCGCTGCTCTGGGCTTGGGATGTCAGCGGCCCACAGGGCGATGCTCTGGGCGAGTTCACTGCTGTGGTACTTGGCGATGGCGGCGACGACCGGATCTATCCGGTCGGCCGCAAGCCCGGTGAGCACTTCCCAGACCAGGACTTCGTCGGCCGCGAGCGCGCCGTCCCAGCGACCGATCTGTTCGAGGTAGGCGTCGGGCGGCGCGTCCGGCACCCGCTGGATCAGTGCCTCCAGCGCGGCCTGCAGCCAGCACTCCGACTTGAGGTGGTGGTCGAGCCCGGTGCGCTCGACGGCCAGGGCCTCGTTGAGTAGCGCCCACCCCTGGTCTCTCAGTCCGAGTAGGTCGTCAGCTGACACCGGTACCGAATCGAGGTCGACCCGGTGGAACTGCTCATCACTGATACCGGGCATCACCGTCACCGTCACGCCGGGGGCGCCCAAGTCGATCAGGAACAGGCTGATTCCCTGGTACTTTCCGGCTTCCGGTGTGGTGCGGGCTGCGCAAAGTCCAAGATTGGCGAATCGCGTCTTGAGGTTGAGAACCTTGGTGCCAGTGATTCGGTAACCGTCGCCGTCCGGTTCGGCCACGGTGCGCAGCGAGCCGAGATCTGATCCCGCGTCCGGTTCGGTGTAGAGCACCGAAGCGAAGCGCTCGCCGCGAGCCAGCGCGGGCAGGTGCCGTCGCTTCTGCTCCGCACTTCCGGCCATCAGGAGGAACTGGCCGACGATCTGGATGGTGTTGACATGCAACGTGTCTGGCACACCCGCACGCACCAGCTCCTCGGCGACGATCGCGGCATCGGTGAGCGGACGGTCTGCCCCGCCGAATTCGGCTGGCCAGTGCACGGCGAGCAGTCCGAGATCGCCAAGTAGGCAATACAGCGGCCGGGCGTCCGGCTCGACGCAGTCCGTGGCAGTTACGTCCGCCACCGCGGTACGTATCTTGGCAGAGCGGAGCGCCTGCCGCACGTCCGTCCGGAACCGTTGTTGGTCTTCGGTGAAGCCGAACCGCATGTGCGTCTCCTCAGGGAGAGAGTATTTGTTCGATGGTGGCGACGATCTGGCTCAACGCTGGTTCCGTGAACAGTGTGTAGTGGTCTCCGGGCAGGTCGTTACTCTGGAATGGTCCGGTACACACGGCCCGCCAGCGCTCTTCCAGGGCGGCGCGGGGCGAGGCGGCCAGCAGAGTGACCGGCCCGCCGTATGGGCCCGACGGGTGATAGCACTGCAACGCCAGCGCGCAACTCCGGAAGATGGCGTAGCGGTCGGTCAGCTCGGCGTCGCTGAGCTCCAGGTGGACGTCAAGTGACGCCAACGTCTTGCGGAGATCGGTCAGGTCGGCGGCCGGATCGTCCAGCACCGCGTGTACCGGCCGACCGTTCCGACCCGCGAGTCTTGCGACGTCGTGCACGAATCGTCGCCGCACCGTCAGCTCGTCGAGCGGGTCGGCGTCGCTGCCGTGTTCGGCGTCCAGCAGCACCACCGGCGGACGGGCGCCGGTGTCCTGCTCCAGCTGCCTGGCGATCTCGAAGGCGAGCACGCCTCCGTAGGACCAGCCGGTCAGACAGTATGACTCCGGCAGGTCTGTCGCGGCGAGCGTCCGCGCGATCCTGGTGGCCGTCGCCGTCAGACCGTCTCGGGCAGGTACGGTGGCATCTCGGAGATCGGCGGCGAATCCGGCTACGCCGATATCCGAACGCAGCGCTCTGACCAGCGGGATGTAGCAGAACAGCTCGCCGCCTGACGGGTGCAGCAGGATCACCCGCGCCGGACTGGGCGATCGCATCAGCACCGGGTCACCGCTGCGTTGTGCGGTGCGTACAGTGTCGATGGCGGCGGCCAGGTGCGCGACGGTGGGGGAGAGAAAGAAGTCGGTGAGCGTGATTTCCACCCCGAACCTGCGCTTGATTGCCGACATCAACTGGGTGGCCTGCAGACTGTTTCCTCCTGCCTGGAAGAAGTCGTCGTGCACGCCGAGCCGGTCATTGCGCAGCAGCGGGGAGAGCACGTCGTGCAGCAGCACCCTTTCGGTCGGAGTGCGCGGCTGGTTGCCTGGCCCGTTGTCCGCCGAGTTCAGGCTCGGCGCGGGCAGTCTGCGCCAGTCGACCTTGCCGCTGCTGGTCAGCGGAAGCTCGGGCAGGACGACGAAGTACGACGGAATCATGTATGACGGCAGAAGTGCTCCAAGATGCTTACGCACCTCTGGCAGCTGCTGCTCTGTCACTCCGGTCAGGTAACCAACCAGGTGCTTGTCTCCGGCGCCGTCGGTCCACGGTTGCACAGTGACCGACTCGACTCCGGTGACACTGGCCAACGCCGACTCCACCTCGCCGAGCTCAATTCGCAGACCACGGATCTTGACTTGCTGGTCAATCCGACCGAGGAAGACCAGCCGGCCGTCCGGCAACCGCTTCACCAGGTCGCCGGTCCGGTACAACCGCCCGGTCGGCGCGGTGCCGAATGGGTCGGCGACGAACTTCTCAGCGGTCAGTTCTGCCCGGTCGAGGTAGCCGCGGGCCAGCCCGGCACCGCCGATCACCAGTTCGCCCGGTACGCCAATCGGCACCTGGCGGAGGTTGCGGTCCAGCACGTGCGCGACGTGGTTGGCCATCGGCAGGCCGATCGGCGGGGAGGCGTCCCAGCTGCCTGGACACTCCTCGATGATCATTGTCACAGTGCACTCGGTCGGCCCGTAGCCGTTGAACAGTCGCCGGCCGCGATTCCACCGGTTCACCAGTTCGCCGCTGAACGCCTCGCCGCCAACGAACGCAATCCGCAACTCGGTGAACTTCTCCGGCGCCAGCAGCGGCATCACCGTCGGCGGCAGATCGATGACGGTGATGCGGGCCCGCTCCATCAGCGACTGAAGGCGGTCGATGGATCGTCGCTCGTCGTCGGTGGCCAGGCACAATCGCGCTCCGGTCAGTAACGCGGAGAACGTTTCGAACACCGAGACGTCGAAGGTGACCGATGCGAACCCGAGCACCCGATCGGCCGGGGTCAAATCGAACAGCTCACGCGTGGAGTCAATGAAGTTGACCACGCCACGATGTTCGAGCAGCACGCCCTTTGGCCGGCCGGTGCTGCCGGACGTGTAGATGATGTACGCGACGTCGCCGGGATCGGCGGCGAGCGGAGGGTTGGCGGTGGGCATCGCCATCAGGTCGGCACGAACGTCGTCCAGCACCACGACCGGTGCCGGGACCGCGTTCAGCGGTCCGGCGACCTCGGCATGCGCGAGCACCGCACGCACGCCCGCGTCGCAGACGATTTCGGCGATCCTCATCGGGGGATGCGTCGGATCGAGCGGCACATAGGACGCACCGGTCTTGAGCACCGCGAGCATTGCCGTTGTCAGGTCCACATTCCTGCGCAGGCACAGCCCGATCCGCGTGCCCGGCGCTGCGCCGTGCTGGCGTAGCAGGGCGGCGAGCCTGTTCGTCCGAGCGTTGAGCTCTGCGTAGCTGGTCTCGACGCCCTCTACCAGGACCGCGACGCTGTCCGGCGACTCCGCCACCCGCGTCTCGAACTGCTCCACGATGGTAGTCTCGCGGACCGGACGGACCGGTCCACTGCTGACCCTGGCAAGAAACTCCCTGTCCGCAGGGCCCAGCATGTTCACCGCGGACAGGGGAACGTCCGGTTCTGCGGTCAGGGAACGCAGCAGTCCGTCGTAGTGCCGGGCAAATCTGGCGATGCTCTCCGCATCGAACAGGTCGGTGTTGTATTCGATCTCCAGCCGTCCATCGGCGCCGGGAACCGTTGCCGCCCGCACGTTCCAGCTCATGTCGAATCGGGAAACCCCAAGGCTAACCTGCTCCTCTGACGTCACAAGTCCCGGTAGGCCGGTCGGAGGATCGGCGTCCTGCTGGGTGAACACGATCTGGAAGATCGGCGACCTTGAGGGGTCGCTGGGCGGATCCACCGCGTCGATCAGCTTGTCGAATGGCAGATCATCGTGCGCGTGCGCGTCCCGCACCACGTGCTTGACCCGTCCGACCAGCTCGCGGAAGGTCGGATCGCCAGAGACGTCCCCGCGCAGCACCGCCATGCTGGCGAAGCATCCGATCATCCATGACACGGACTCATGCCGCCGGTTGGCGTCCGGCGAACCGATTACGAGGTCGTCCAGACCGGAGTAGCGGTGCAGCAGGGTGAAGAACGCGGCGACGAGTACGACAAACGGAGTCGCGCACACCTCGCGGGCCAGATCGTTCGCCTGGGACAGTCCCTGGTGTCCGACCGTGAACCGGTCGACGGCTCCGGCCAGGGTCACCGTGTCACCCCGTGCCCGGTCGGTCGGGAACTCCAGCGTCTGCGCGTCTGCCAGGCTTTCCCGCCAGTGCGCTGCAAGGTTGTCCAGCTCAACGGGGCGAAGCCGATCGCGTTGCCACGCCGCGTAGTCCGGGTACTGCAGCTGAAGCGCAGGCAACTCCGGCTCGTCGCCGTCGCGCAAAGATCGGTAGATCTCGGCCAGCTCACCAGCCAGCACACCGATGGACCAGCGGTCGAACGTGACCAGGTGCGCATCGAACAGGAACAGGTGGTCGTCGGACTCCACCTTGATCAAAACCGCACGCCACAGCGGCGCCCTGCTCAGGGCGAAGGGGACTGGGATCCGTTCCGCTGCGAGAATTCGTGCCGCGGCGAGCCGCTGCTCGTGATGGTCGCCGGCCACCTCGATCAGGGGCAGTTCGACCGAGACCTCGGGGACGACGATTTGCACCGGACCGTCCGCGCGCTCGACGATTGCGGTCCGCAACGACGCGTACCGGGCCACCACTGCGGTCAGTGCCGAACGCAGCGCGCCCACATCCAGGTCACCCAGCAGCCGGGTGCACCACGACGTGTGGTGGGCGGGGCCGTCAGGTGCCATGCGGTTGAGGAACCACCAGGTCAGCTGCTGGTGCGACAGCGGTGCCGGACCGGTGTCTCTGCGTGGCGTCGGGCCCTGACCGGCCACCTCTTGTGCCCGTGCCCGCAGCTGTGCGAGGAACTGCGTCCGGCGCTCTGCGGGCAGCTCTGCGAGGCGCTGAGTCATGTCGGTCATCGGGAGCCCCTTTCGGGACGCGGCGCACCGATCATTTGGCGGTTCGGGCGAACGGGCAGTTGGGCGAGTTCCGAGATGGCAGTGGACAGCACCTCGATGCCGCGCAGATAGTCCGACAGCACGATGTACTCGATGTCGGCGTGATCGAGGTGACTGTCACCTGGGCCGTACGTCGCCATCGGGATGTCCCAGACTTCGGCGAGGGTGTTCATGTCCGAGGTGGCTGTCCTCACCAGCGACCGGGGTTGGGCGTGCAACCGCCGGATTCCGGACGTCAGCGCGCGGGCCACCGGGTTGCTCCGGCTCGCCCGGCACGCCTTCACCGAGTTCAGCACGTCGAGGTCACCCATTGGCAAGCGGCTGCGCAGCATGCGTACCAGTGTTTCGGCGTCGAACCCCGGCGGAGTCCGAACACTGAGGTCCACCGTTGCCGACGTCAGGTCGGCGTCGAGCCGGCAGAGCGTTGCGCCCGGTCGGGTGAACGTGCGGTGGCCGACGTCCGGTCCGAGCAGGTCGACCAACGCGGTCCAGGCGGTGACGGCCAGCTCGGATGCTTTTGGCGCCGGGTTGCTCGCGTGGGTGGCAGGGCACTTGACGGTGTAGCGCAGGTCGAGCTTGCCCCGGTACCCCAGTATCACGCTCGACCAACCGCTCGGCTCGCCGATGATGAGCGCATCCGGCCGGTCGTGGGTGGACCGGATCTCCATCGCCCCGCGGGATCCCGGCGTCTCCTCCTCGACTACGCCGATGACCACGATCCGCCCGGGGAGGTCGACGGCACCGGCCGTTGCGCAGATCATCGCCGCGAGCGGCCCCTTCGCGTCCACCGCGCCCCGGCCATAGAGCTTGCCGTCTTCGGAGCGGACCGGGAGCTGGCTTGGGACGGTGTCCAAATGTCCCAACAGCATCAACGTAGGGCCATCTCCGCGCTCGATCACGCCGATGACGTTGCCGACCACGTCGATGTGTGCTCGGAAACCCAGATCCGTCATGGTTTCAACCAGGAAGCCGGCCAGCGCGCGTTCCTGATAGGACGGGGAAGGGATCTCCAGCATGCCACGCAGCAGTCCAACGGCGTACGTGTCGGTGACCGTGCCGGACGAATTGAAGGCCAGGTTCATCGTTGCGTCCGTTCTACCAGGTACTCCACGATGCGGTCCGCGACATCGACCCGGCCGGCGAGCGCTGCTTGGAAGCCGGTGAACTCGACCCGGTGGTTGACCTCCAGCACCAGCAGTCGTCCGTCGTGGTCCTCGATCAGGTCGACACCGGCGATGTCCGCGCCGACGGCGGCGGCAGCATCGATCGACAACTTGGTGATCTCCGGTGTCACCTCGCAGGGCTGGGTCCGCGCACCGAGCGCCACGTTGGTTCGCCACAGTTCCCCGGCTCGGTAGACGGCGCCCAGCAGGTCACCGCCGACCACAATCACTCTGATGTCCCTGCTGGGCTTGTCGATCAGTTCCTGCACGTATCCGAGGTGCGCCTGCGGGCCGGGCAGTGCGGCGACGTATTCGAACACACCTTCTGCGGAAGCGCGGTCAAACAGTCGGACCACCAGCCGACCCCAGGAGCCGACCAACGGCTTGACCACTGCCGGATAGCCGATGGAGTCCAGCGCTGCCAATGCGGCCTGCGGGGTGAGGCCGAGCGCCGTGCGCGGGGTGGCGATTCCAGCCGCCTGCAGCGCCATCGTCGTGCGCCACTTGTCACCGCAAACCTCGGTTGCGTCCGCGTTGTTGACCACCTCGACTCCCGTCGAGGCGAGGCAGCGGGCTGCATACGCCGCGCGGACCTGCCCGATCTCCCGGTTCAATACGAAATTCCAGGAACGACCAGGCCCTCCGGCCAGGAACCATTGTTGTCGGGTGTCGATGTGGTCGAATGGAATATTGCGTCGACCGAGTGCGTCGAACAGTCGTTTCTCATCCGCGCCGATCCGGCTGGCAAGGACGCCTATCCGACCGTCGCCCGGGTGCGTCGGTGTCGCTGACACGTGACCTCCGTGGTAGCGCTGCTGATTGACCAGACGGCACAGGTGAATTGCCGTGCTGGACGGCATGGTACGGGGATGTCGACGCCAGGCGCGTCCGCGACAGGTTCATTGACTGGGACGCATCACGTTGACGCTGTGCTTCGGTGTTGCGTGTTTCGCTTACCCGACCAAGTGTCGTCGATGCCTCGCGCTTGACCCGTTTTCGGCCACCTGCCACGGTGATTCTCCGCTCGTTTCGCCCGGCTGCGCCAGCCGCACCAGTGGAAATGGAGAGATCATGGAGCAGATGCCAGATCGGATACCGGTGATCGCACTATGGAGTGCGCCGCGCTGCCGGTCTACCGCTTTCGCACGGATGATGGCCGAGAGAGGCGACCGCGTCGTGGTGCACGAGCCGTTATCTCAGGTGGTCGATTTCGGCGAGGTGAAGGTCGACGACCGAATCGCGCACACCGAGCATGACGTACTCGCCGCGCTGCGTGCCATCGCGGCGGAGAAGCCCGTGTTCTTCAAGGACACCACGGACTTCCATTACCCGGGACTGCTCGCCGATCAGGCATTTCTGGCAGCCGCGACACACACGTTCATCATCCGACACCCTGCCGAGGCCATTGCGTCGCACTACCTGCTCAATCCGGACCTCGGGCGTGACGAGATCGGCTTCGCCCGGTTGCATGAGATCTTCAACGCCGTCCTGGTCGCCACGGGCACCACACCCGTCGTGATTGACGCAGACGACCTGGTGGACCGGCCAGCCGATACCGTGCGGGCATACTGCTCTGCGGTGGGCATCCCCTTTGTGCCGGATGCGCTGAGCTGGCAGTCGGGCATGCGACCGGAATGGCAGGCGACCGGTCGGTGGCACGAGTCGACCAGCAGTACCGTCGGCTTCACCCGGACCACGGACGGGCGGGTTGAGGTGGTCACAGAGAATCCGGTGCTGCGGGCCTACTGCGATTACCACCTTCCGTACTACGAGCAGTTGCGCACCGTAGCGCTTCGGCCGTGATCACCGCACGGTCCCCATGGTTCTCCGGATCGAGATGGCTCGCCCCGATTGGACAGTAGGGACAAGGCCGAGAATTGCGTAAATCGACCCGGGGGCGGGCAGTCGCCTTCATGAGCGAATCGGGAACTCGTGTTGTCTTCACGACCTCGTCGTTCTCGCCGCTTATCCGCTTTGGACATGATTCGCTAGACGCCGTAGACGGCGAAGGCGTCGGCGCGGTCATGCAGTCCACGGCGGGCGTGTGCGATGTTCGCCCCTGCCGCAAATCGGATCGTGCTGATCGACAGGTTACGGAAGGTTGCCAGGAGCACCAGAATCACCCGCCGTCGGTGCCGTTGCCCGCGCGGGTCGCGGAGGTCGGGAACCTGCGCCAACCGGGTCACCAGGCCCGACGACACCTGGTTGGGGTCGGTGGCGAGTTCGGCTTCCCACATGGCCAGGTCGGCTAGGTGCCCAGCAGCGGGGTTGACCGGCGAAGATGTCGACCCGGGCACGGCTCCTGAACACGATTCTCTGGCGTAGACAACCTGAGGATCGGCAGAAGTCATGCTCGTTTGCCACTTTGCGGCAAGAAAAGTGTTTTCGCCGCGAAACCGATCAAAAAGTGAGAACAACCGGGTCATGGTGTTGTATTCGGCTCTGCCGATGGATACTCTGCGCCAAGCGGGGATTCTGAACGACCTCACGTTACGCGCGTGAGCAGTCGTTAAGCGGCTTTTACCAGAAGCCGGCGTGCAGTCTTGCCCCGTTCGGGAGTGACTACGTCGACTCACACGGAGAGAGCCAGTGGCAGGACACGTGATCGAGCAATCCCTGGTGGATCACACGGCGAATGGACAAGCGAGTAATGCCGCACTTGGGCCATTGTGTCCGTGCGGCGCGGAGGAGTCGGAGATACGCCAAGTGCCGATTCACTCGCTCTATGCTGCTGACTCACCGAGATTGGGCGGCGAGAATCCCGAACATACCCGGATACTGATGAAGGCGCAGGTTGAGTTGCCGCCCATCATTGTGCATCGGCAGACAATGCGGGTGATCGATGGAATGCATCGCCTTCGGGCCGCGCTTCTCGCTGAACGGGAAACGATCGCGGTCCGGTTTTTCGACGGCAGCGTGGAGGACTCGTTCATCCAGGCGGTCGTGGCGAACAGCAAGCACGGACTGCCACTCTCGCTGGCCGATCGCAAGGCCGCCGCCGCTCGAATCGTCTCATCCCATCCACATTGTTCAGACCGATCAATAGCGGCCATTACCGGCCTTGCGCCGAAGACCGTCGGGGTCATCCGCCAGCTCGACGATGCCGGAGCGGCGACGGTGACCCGGATTGGCCGTGACGGCAGGGTGCGATCCTTGAACACCGTCGAACGGCGTCGTGTGGCGAGCGAAATGATCACCCGACGGCCGGACGTCTCGCTTCGCACGGTCGCCCGGGAGGCCGGGATATCTCCGGCGACAGCTCGTGATGTGCGGGACAAGATGCGCGCGGAGGGGCGGTCACAACGGTCGGACGGGACGTTCCAGTCGCCGTCGCAGAAGGATCAGGGCCCGGAGCGCCCGGACCGGGAAAACGACCGCAGCCGTCGATCCGGGATACGCGACAAGACGGCTGTACTGGGCGGCCTCATGCGCGACCCGTCACTGCGGTTCACCGAATCGGGGCGGGCGTTGCTGCGCTGGCTGGTGTCACGAACCGGCGGGCCGGAGGGGTGGAGCGAGTTCGTCGGCACGATCCCGCCGCACTGCCTGTACCAGCTTGCGGATCTTGCCAGGGCGTGTGCGACAGAATGGTTGCAGCTCGCCGATGACCTGGAGCAACGGACTGGGAAGACAGAGCCCATGGGATCAGTCGGCAGGTGTGCAACTGAGTAAAGGAGTCAGTTGCACACCCCAGATCTACACCCACGCGCGCGGTGGAGCCCGGGAATCCCGTTGTCCCTGAGTTCACTCAATACGTCAAAACATCAATTCGGACATTTACGGTAACCATTATGCTGACGACCGGGGCGAATTGGTGACCTAGACTGTCGCGATCGAACATCACTTCAGTGAGAGGGCTCACTTGATGGATATATCGGTGACCTCTGTCATTACCCGATTCTGTGATCCGGTCGACATCTCCGATCACCGAAACAACACGGCCATTTCAGCGGCAACGAAGACCGAACTGGGACATTTCAATGTCTGGGGAAACTCGCTCGCCGCCGAGTACCTGCCGGCGGGTGGAAGTCTGGTCCACGTGGCCGGCATTCCGTTTCAATTCCCTCCGGTATGCGACGGACCAGACAATATCCGTTGCGCCGGGCAGTCTCTCAGAGTGTCGACGGGTCGTTACGACTGGATGCACGTGCTGGCGGCGGCGGAACGACGCTGTGAGGACATTGTTGAGCTAAGCTTCGTCGACGGCTCGGTCGACGCGGAAACACTGCGCGTCTCCGACTTCTGGGCCGCGCCCGCGTGGTTCGGTGAACTCAAGGCGTTTGAAAGCCCGGTCATGCACTATCCGCACCATGTGCAGCGGTTCGTTCCCGCGGTTATGTGGGCACAGCGAGTGCCGGTAACTCGGCGCGCCGATCTGACTGGTATCCGACTGCCTCGCAACATCGCGATGCATGTCTTCGCGGTCACCCTCCAGCGGACGGAGGCCACGGCATGAGCACCGACCGACAGCCACAGACGTTCATGATCACCGGATCCGAACCCGAGTTGTGGTATCGCGACCTGATCAGCTGCCTTCAGGCCACGTTCGGCTCGCTGTTGATCCGGGAGGGCATCGATCCACTGACCGTGCTCGGCGCGGGCTGGCGATTCCTGCACCTGCCCGGTGACGTCAGGTCCGAGGAGTTCTACTACCCGTGTGAGCCGGACGAGTCCGGCAACACCGACGTAGGTGCCGCGCTAGCACCGCACCACGACCTGCACTCGCGCTGGTGGTGCCCTGCCGATACGAACGACCTCTGGCGGGAGGTGCGTGACACGCTGGCCGACGACCGATTGGTGATCGCCGCGGTGGACAACTTCCACCTGCCGTTCCGGCCAGCCTACAGCGACGTGCACGCCGCGCACCTCGTGGTGGTATACGGCCTGGATGAGGTCCGCGGACTGGTGTACGTCTCGGACGCGATGCCGCCCGCGTTCTGCGGAGTCATCCCGATCGAGGTGTTCTCCCGCAGCTGGGGTTCGGCCAACCCGACCGACGTCCAGGACGCGTTCTTCAGTGACTCGCAGATCGGCCGGCGCTGCCTCGACGTCCGCCTCTCCGCCAAACCTCCCGTACTGACGCCCGAGTTGCTCGGCGAATTCCTGCGCGTCAACGTCACCGCCTTCACCACGGCGACCTCGGCGCGCACCGGTCTCGCTGGATTCGGCGAGTTCGCCGCCGAACTCCTCAACCGGTGCCGTGCCGGCGACGTCACCGTGTTGCGTGAGCTGTACCCGTTCGGCTGGGGCATGCAGGCGCAGGCATCGTTGCACGGGGAACTGCTGCGTCGCTGCGGTCATGAATGGAGTGACCCGGTGCTTGCCGGGGCTGGCCGGGCGGTCGAAACCGTCGCGCACGCGTGGACCGGACTCCGGATCACCGGCGCGCACGGGGTCGACGATCCCGGTGCGGTCTTCGCCGATATCGCGCACCACGTCACGGTGCTGGCCGGTGCGTATGCGAGTGCGGTCGACGCCGTGGGCGCGGCGGCGGAGCGACTGTGACCGCACGACGGTTCGATCGCCGTGACCATGTCGAGAGGACAGTGATGGGCAAACTGGCAGCGTTTGGCGGCCCTGCCGCCGTACCGAGGAACCGGCGCCGCGTGGACTGGCCGGTGATCGAGGACGCGGACCGCAAGGCCGTCATCGACGCACTCGACGGCGGCAGACTAGTGTCCAACACGGATGGAACGAACCCGGTCTCCACCCTGGAGGAGCACTGGGCGCACCGGTTCGGCTTTGAGCACTGCGTTGCGGTGTCCACAGGCACCGCGGCACTGTCTCTCGCGCTGGCCGCAATCGGAATCGGGCCGGGCGACGAGGTGATCGTGCCCGCGCTCAGCTTCATCGCCACGGGGCTGGCGCCAGTGCACCAGATGGCCGTTCCGGTGTTCGCGGACATCGATCCGGTCACGTTCAACCTCGACCCGAACGACGTGGAGCGTCGGATCACTCCCCGGACCGCGGCGATCATTCCGGTGCACCTGCACGGTGCGCCGGCCGATATGGATCGACTGATCAGCATCGCCCGCAAGCACAGCCTCGCCGTGGTTGAGGACGCCGCGCAGGCCCCCGGGGCGACCCATCGTGGTCGGTCGGTCGGCGGGATCGGCGACGTGGGTGCGTTCAGCCTTCAGACCACCAAGAACATCCCCACCTGTGGTGAAGGCGGCCTGCTGGTGACCAGCGATGCCGAGTTGGCCCAGTCGATGCGCAGGGGACGGCAGTTCGGCGAAGTGATCGAGAGCGGCCGCGAGCGTGACTACGTGTCCTACGGCCTCGGCTGGAATCACAAGATGAACGCTGTCCAAGCCGCGTTCACCGACGCCCAGCTCACTCGGTTCGACGACTACGAATGCGCGCGACAACGCAACATCACCGAGTTTCTGGCGCGACTTGCGATGCTGCCCGGCTTGCAGGTGCCGACCGCCCGCCCGGAGACCACGCACGTCTGGCACATCCTGCGGTTCCGGTTCGACCCCGCCGCGTTCGATCTGGACCCGGTACGCTCGGAGGCCCTGCGCTCAACCCTGCGGCGGCTGCTGCGCGCCGAGGGCGTTCCGATGTCGCAGTACCAGCTCATGCCGCTGCCCGACCAGAAGGTGTTCGTCGATCGGATCGGGTTCGGCGCCGGCTACCCATGGTCGGTGATCGGCACCCCTGAACCGGTCAAGGATTCGGACTACCCGGTGACCCGCACGGTTATCGCCGACTCGCTGACCCTCCAGAAGCGCCATCTCCATCCGGGCTCAGGCGATCTCCTTTGCCGCTACGCGGACGCCTTCGAGAAGGTGTGGGCTAACGCCGACCTGGTGACCACACTCGTGGCGGCCGCGTCATGACCGGCGTCCAGGTCCCAGTGCGAGACACCCTGGAATCTCTCGCCGCACGCATCCGCTCGCACGTCGTCAACATGTGTGCTGGGCCGGAAGGTGGCCATCTCGGCGGCGCGCTGTCATGCATTGAGGTGCTCACCGCACTGTACTTCTCGGTGCTCAAGGTGGACCCGCAGCGGTCGGACGACCCGGCACGCGACCGCTTTCTGCTCAGCAAGGGCCACGCCGCCATTGCCCTGTACGCGACGCTGGCCGAGCGGGGTTTCCTTCCGGTCGAGGAACTCGCCGGATACGGACGGCCTGGCAGCAGGCTGATGGGTCATCCGGTCCGCGCGGTGCCCGGTGTGGAGTTGCCGACCGGGTCGCTCGGCCACGGTCTCGCGCTCGCCTGCGGGCTCGCTCTGGCCGCCCGATACGCCGGCCGTGACTCGCGCAGCTTCGTGCTGCTGGGCGACGGCGAACTCCAGGAAGGTTCGGTGTGGGAGGCTGCCATCGCGGCCGCGTCGCTCCGGCTGGACCGGCTGGTGGCCGTGGTGGACCGCAACGGCCTTCAGCTGACCGGTCCGACCGAGCGGATCGCGCCGATGGAGCCGATGGCAGAACGCTGGCGCGCCTTCGGCTGGGCGGTCCGAGACGTCGATGGGCACGACCTTCCCCAGCTGGCAGATCACCTCGCCGCAGCACCGTGGGAACCTGGTCGGCCGAGCGTTCTGATCGCCCGCACGGTCAAGGGCCATGGACTTCCGTTCCTCGCCGGTCGGGCAGCCAATCACTATGTGACGCTGTCGCCGCGCAACCACGCGCGGGCCATCGACGCGTTGCACAGCACGGACGCCGTCCGATGAACCGGGCGACCCGGGATGCCTACCGGGACTGTCTGCTGCCCTTGCTGAATCAGCATCCCGATCTGATCTGCCTGGACACAGACACCGGTCTGTTCGGTGCGCAGTTCGCCGCGGCAGCTGGCGACCAGTACCTGAACCTCGGCATCGCCGAGCACAACCTGATGGGTATCGCGGCCGGACTGGCCGCGGGCGGGCGAATGCCCTTCGTCAACACGATGGCCAGCTTCGCCGCATGCAGGGCGCTGGAGGCAATCAAGATCGACATTGCTTACAACCAGCTGCCGGTCCGTATCATGGCCACCCACGGTGGTCTCGCCGCCGGTCACCTCGGTCCGACGCACCAGGCCTTGGAGGACTTGGCCGTGCTTCGGGTACTGCCGGGCATGACGGTGGTGGTGCCGGTCGACGCCGCCGCCACGGTGGCCTTCGTCAAGCAGAGCCTGGGTCTTGCTGGACCGCTCTACGTGCGACTCGGCCGTAAACCGTCGCCACCGCTGCCAGTGCTCCCCGCTCCGGTCATCGGGCAGGCTCAGACGCTGCGACAGGGTGCGGAGGTGCTGCTCGCGTGTTGCGGCCCGTTCGCGGTGCTCGGGTGCCTCACCGCAGCGGGAGCGCTCGCCGAACAGGGCATTGAAGCCACCGTACTGAACGTGCACACCCTTCGGCCGCTCGACACGGCGACCCTGGTCGCTGCGGCGCAACCGGCCACCCTTGTGGTGACGGTGGAAGAGCACTGGCGCGCGGGCGGTCTCGGGGGAGCGGTGGCCGAAGCACTGGCGGAGGCGGAGCCCAGGAAAGTGCTCAGGCTGGGCATGCCGGACCACTTCGTTGACGCCGTCGGCAGCCAGGAGTATCTCGTCACGCACTACGACCTCACCGCGGAGCGGGTCGTGAGGACGGTCAGCACCGCTCTCGACAGCGCGGCCCGCTCCGGGACGATCAATCGAAAGGACCCAACGACATGACCACAGTGCACATCTGTCCGAAGTGCGAGGACCAGGTTCAGATCAGCCAACCAGCGCGACTCAATGAGATCGTCGAGTGCGCCGGCTGCCACTGCGAGCTGGAGATCGTGGCGCTGAATCCGCCGGTGCTGGCTCTCGCACCCGAGGTCGAAGAGGACTGGGGGGAGTAGTGGCCGGCTACGCAGGCACGTCATTGACCGGGTCCTGGTCGTGATCCGGGTTGTGGTGGTCGGCGCGGCCGGCTACATCGGTGGGGAACTGCTGCGACTGCTGATCGGTCATCCCGAGGTCGAGACAGTGGCCGCGGTGTCTTCCCGCTTCCCTGGCAGGCGGGTCGATGGCGTGCATCCGAATTTGCGATCAGCCACCGACCTGCTGTTCTGCTCGGCCGACGACGTGGAAGAGTGCGACACGGCATTCCTAGCCCTGCCGCACCGCACCGCCATGGCCCAGATCGACCGCTGGATCGCAAGGGCCAAGCAGGTCATTGACCTCACCGGGGACTTCCGGTTGGGCGATCCAGAGGTATATCGGCGCTACTACGGGAGCGAGCATGTCGCAACGCACCTAATCGACGCCTTCGTTCCCGGCATACCCGAACTACACCGGGAGAGTCTGCGCAGCGCCGATCTGATCAGTGTGCCTGGCTGCGTGGCGATGGCGGGCGTGCTCGCGTTGTACCCGCTGGCGGTGCGAGGTCTGGTCGAGCCGACGGCCCAGTTCGACGCGCGCACCGGCTCCAGCGGCTCCGGTGCCACGGCAGGTGCGGCGAATCTGCACTCCGTACGTAGCGGAGCGATGCGGGTGTTCGCACCGACTGGGCACCGGCACGAGGCGGAGATCTCTCGACACCTCGGCATCGCAGCCGCGATGACCGCGACCGGAGTCGAAGCGGTACGAGGTGTGCAAACGATCTGCCACGCCACGCTGCGCCCCGATGTGGACACGTCGGCGGTGCGGAGAGCATTTCGCGAGCAGTACCGCAACGAGCCATTCGTCCGTCTGGTCGCCCACCAGCGTGGCAACTTCCGCTACCCCGAACCGAAGATTTTGGTGGGATCGAACTTCTGCGATGTCGGATACGCCGTCGACGAGGAGGCCGGACGGCTGGTGACGATTGCGGCCCTGGACAACCTGATGAAGGGCGGTGCGGGCAATGCGGTCCAGTGCCTGAACATCCGGATGGGCTGGCCGGAGACTCTCGGCCTGTCCTTCCCCGGTCTGCATCCCATCTAGGCCCCAGTGAACTGGAGACACCATGGCCACCAGACCGCTGATCGTCGTCAAGTGCGGCGGGAACCCTGTCGTCGACGCCGCGGGAGTCTGCGCCGACGTAGCCGGGCTCGTTGGACGGGGACAGCCTGTGCTCCTGGTGCACGGGGGTTCCGGTGAGATCGCACGACTGGCGGCGAGACTCGGCATCCCGCAACGGACCCTGGTCGCCCCGGACCAGGTGTCCACCAGGTACACCGACCCGGCGACGCTGGAGGCGGTCATCCTCGCGCTGGCCGGTGCTGTCAAACCCAGGATCGTCGCGGAGCTGTCCCGGCTCGGGGTGCCGGCGGTCGGTCTCACCGGCTTGGACGGCGGCATGCTGCGTGCTCGCCGCAAGTCTGTCGTGCGCTCCGTTGTGGATGGTCGAAAGACGCTGGTGAGGGACAATTTGAGCGGTCGGCTCAGCGAGGTCGACACCACGCTGGCAAAGACCCTGCTGCGGTGCGGCTTCGTACCGGTGATCTCGCCACCAGCGATCGACGAGTGTGGTCACCCGGTGAACGTCGATGCCGACCGGGTGGCGGCAGCGCTCGCTGTGGCACTCGGCGCCGGTCATTTGGTGCTGCTGACCGGAGCACCGGGGGTACTTGCCAATTCGGAAGACGAGAGCAGCGTCTTGGGCGGTTACCAGGTGCCGATGGCCGGTGCGCCTGGCCGGTTCGCCGGAGGTGGCATGGCACTCAAGCTCGTTGCGGCCCGAGAGGCTTTGACCGGCGGCGTGCCGTCGGTGTGCATAGCGGACGGCCGGGTGTCTGACCCGGTCAGTCGGGCACTTGCCGGATCCGGGACCGCGGTCACCATGGCCCGCGTACAGCTTTCAGCATGAGAGGAGCAGTCAGGTGAGCTTGGTCAATGTGTATACGGAATGGGATCCGCTTGAGGAGATCATTGTTGGAACGATGGCCGGCGCACGGGTGCCAATCGCAGACCGGAGTCTTATTGCCACGGAATACCCGGACCTCAACGACCCACAGCAGATTCCCTCCGGACCGTTTCCCGGTCAGGTGGTCGAGGAGACCGAGGCCGAGCTCGCCGAGCTGGCGAACATTCTTACCGATCTCGGCGTGACCGTACGACGACCCGGCGGTCGTGATCATAAGTCGATGGTGTCCACTCCGGATTGGAGCACGGACGGGTTCTACGACTACTGTCCCCGGGACGGATTTCTCGCCGTCGGCGACTCGATCATCGAAACACCGATGGTGCTGCGGTCACGGTTCCTCGAGGGGTTCGCCTACAAGGAACTGTTCCTGGAGTACCTCGAAAGCGGTGCGCGCTGGCTCTCGGCGCCCAAGCCACAGTTGACCGACGACATGTACGAGCCGGGCGCGCCGGCGGGGCAGCGGCTGCGCAATCTGGAACCGGCCTTCGACGCGGCGAATGTGCTCAGGTTCGGTACGGATCTGCTGTACCAGGTCTCTGACAGCGGAAACGCACTCGGCGCGCGCTGGCTCCAGTCGGCCCTGGGCGAGCAGTACACCGTGCATCCGTGTGAGAACCTGTACACGGACACCCACATCGACTCGACCTTGGTGCCGCTGCGTTGCGGGTTGGTGCTGGTGAACCCGGCCCGAGTCAATGACGACAACATGCCGGCGTTCCTGCGCGACTGGGACCGGGTGGTCTGTCCGGAACTGGTGGACACCGGCTTCGTCGGTGACCACCCGAGGTCCTCGGTGTGGATCGGAATGAACTTCCTGGTCGTCGCGCCCGGGAAGGCTGTTGTGGACAAGCGACAGCTGGAGCTCATCCGGGTGCTGGAACGTCACGGCGTGGAAGTGATCCCAGCGCAGCTCACCCACACCAGAACCCTAGGCGGTGGCTTCCACTGCGTGACGCTGGACGTGCGCCGTGCTGGTGAGCTTGCCACATACCGGTAGAGGACCCGACCTGCCAGCTCTCCGCTGACCGAACACCGATCGGTGGCGAGCTGGGAGGTCATCCATCTTGTGCTGTCGATATGTCTATGACTTCTCAGGCGAACACTGGGTTTACTGGGTTTACTGGGTTTCGGGGGTGATTCGTGAGCCGAATGTTGTACCGCGTCTCCCACCTGGATGCGCTCGAAGCCGAGAGCGTGTTCATCCTGCGTGAGGTGGCCGCCGAGTTCGAACGGCCGGTTCTGCTGTTCTCCGGTGGCAAAGACTCGATTGTGATGCTCAAACTCGCAGAGAAGGCGTTCACCCCGGCGCGAATACCTTTCCCGGTGATGCATGTTGACACGGGACACAATTTCCCCGAGGTTCTCGCCTGCCGCGATCGGCGCGTTCGCGAACTCAACGTGCGACTCATCGTGGCCAGTGTGCAGGACGCGATCGACGCCGAGATGGTCCGGGAACCCGCAGACGGGATGCGCAACCGGATCCAGACACCGGTGCTTCTCGACGCCATTGGGAAGCACCGCTTCGACGCGCTTTTCGGCGGCGCCCGCCGGGACGAGGAGAAGGCCCGGGCCAAGGAACGGGTTTTCAGCTTCCGAGACGACTTCGGCCAGTGGGACCCGCGCAATCAGCGACCGGAGCTGTGGGCGCTGTACAACGCACGGATCGATCCAGGCGAGTCGATCCGGGTCTTTCCACTCTCGAACTGGACCGAACTTGACGTCTGGCACTACATCGCCAGAGAGCACATCGAGCTGCCGAGCATCTACTTCGCGCATGACCGCAAAGTGGTCGAGCGCGACGGCATGCTGTACGCGATCAACGACTTCCTGCCGATTCGGGGCGGAGAGACACCGTTCGTGGAACGGGTGCGATATCGCACGGTCGGCGATGCCTCATGCACCGCCACGGTGCGTTCCGACGCGGACAGCATCACGAAGGTGATCGACGAGGTCGCCGCGACTCGGATCACCGAACGCGGGGCGACTCGTGGTGACGACAGGGTCAGCGAGGCGTCAATGGAAGACCGCAAACGTGAGGGGTACTTCTAGTGATGGCCACATGTCAGGAGACGTCGCCGCAGCGGCCGGTGGACCTGCTGCGGTTTGCCACGGCCGGTTCCGTGGATGACGGCAAGTCGACGCTGATCGGACGGCTGCTGTACGACGCGAAGGCCATCTTCGCAGACCAGCTGGCAGCTGTAGAGGCGACATCCCGCTCCCGTGGCGACGACTACACCAATCTCGCGCTGCTCACCGATGGCCTGCGCGCGGAGCGGGAGCAGGGCATCACCATCGACGTGGCGTACCGGTACTTCGCAACGCCACAGCGGAAGTTCATCGTTGCGGACACGCCGGGCCACGTCCAGTACACCCGCAACATGGTGACCGGCGCATCCACCGCCGATCTGGCGCTGATCCTTCTGGACGCGCGCAAGGGCGTGCTGGAGCAGTCGCGCCGACACGCGTTTCTCTGCTCCCTGCTGCGCGTGCCGCACATGGTGCTCTGCGTCAACAAGATGGACCTGGTGGACTACTCGCAAGAGGTGTTCGACCGGGTAGTCGGCGACTTCAGCGCCTTCGTCGCGGAGCTCGACGTCCCGAGCCTGGTCATGATCCCCATCTCGGCCCTGCACGGTGACAACCTGGTCGACCAGAGCGGCAACATGCCGTGGTACGAGGGGCCAACCCTGCTGCACCACCTGGAACACGTCGCTGTGGCCTCGGACCACAACCTGGTCGACGTGCGCTTTCCGGTACAGTGCGTGATTCGACCGCAATCGACGTCCGCGTCCGACTACCGCGGGTACGCAGGTCAGATTGCCTCCGGCATCCTGAAGGCCGGCGACGAGGTGATGGTCCTACCATCCGGGTTCACAACGACGATCAAGCGCATCGAAGCCGGTGGCAGCGAGGTGCCCGAGGCGTACCCTCCCATGTCGGTGACGATCCACCTGACTGATGAGATCGATGTGGGTCGCGGGGACATGATCTGCCGGCCGGACGGTGCTCCGATCGTCGCGCACAACATCGAGGCGATGATCTGCTGGATGGACGAGTACCGCCCGCTGAAAGTCGGTGCCAGGTACGCGATCAAACACACCACCCGCTCGGTTCGGGCTGTGGCCAGCGATCTGCGGTACTGCCTGAATGTGAACACACTGCACCGGGACGCGTCGGCGATACAGCTGTCGCTCAACGAGATCGGTCGGGTACGACTACGCACAGCGGCTCCGCTGCTGGCGGACGAGTACCGCTGCAACCGCACCACGGGTGGGTTCATCGTCATCGACGAAGGCACCAACCGGACCGTCGGCGCAGGCATGATCATCGGCCTGTCGTGAGCGAGGCGCCCGACGTAGACCTGCTGATGCTGGGAAGTCCTCGGAGATTGGATCATTGGTCATGAGAAGTCGACGGCTTTGCATCCTGGCCCTCCTCGGCCTGCTTGCCACGGCGACGTTCGGCGGCACGGGCTGTGGCGGCGGTGGGGACGGCAGTCGTGGGTCTGGCACCGCCGGTGACCCGGTCGCGGTGCGCCTCGGGTACTTCCCGAACCTGACCCATGCCCCGGCGCTGGTCGGCGTGGCGAAGGGCATCTTCGCCGAGAAGCTGGGCAGGGACGTCAGGCTGGAGACGAAGATCTTCAGTGCCGGACCGGCCGAGGTGGAAGCGCTCTTCTCCGGAGCCGTCGACATCGGCTACATCGGGCCGAACCCCACCATCAACGGCTTCGCACAGTCTGGAGGCGAGGCACTGCGAGTCATCTCCGGCGCTGCGTCCGGTGGGGCCGCCCTGGTGGTCAGGACCACGATCACCACGGCGGCCGACCTGAAGGGCAAGAAACTGGCAACCCCCCAACTCGGCAATACCCAGGACGTCGCACTGCGGTACTGGCTCAAGCAAAACGGTCTCACCGCCACCAGGGAAGGTGGCGGTGACGTATCCATCAAGCCGCAGGAGAACGCCGACACCCTGACCACATTCACCAGCGGTGCCATCGACGGAGCCTGGGTCCCAGAACCATGGGTGACCCGGCTGCTGGATGCGGGCGGCAAGGTGCTGGTGGACGAGAAGACGCTCTGGCCAGAGGGTCGATACATACTGACGAATATCGTCGTGAGCACGAAGTTCCTCGACGCGCACCCCGACGTGGTTCGGAAGTTCCTGGCGGGCCAGGTCGCGGTAAACGACTACCTCCACAGCAACCCGGCAGAGTCGCAGCGAGCGGTCGGCGACCAGATCGGTAGGCTCACCGGCAAGCCGCTGGATGCCAGATTGATCCAGAAAGCGTGGCCGTCGCTGGAGTTCACCAACGACCCGCTTGCCGCCACACTTTTCGTCGGCGCGAAGCACGCCGAGGAGGTCGGTCTGCTGCAGCCAATGATGCTGGACCGGCTGTATGACCTGACGCTGCTCAATGAGGTGCTCAAGGCGAACGGCGCGGCAGAGGTTTCGGTGCCGTGAGTACCGCCGTGGCGCTGGAATCGGTATCCATGGTGTACGGTCACGGGCGAAACGCGCTGCTCGCGCTGGACCAGATTTCGCTGACCGTACGCACCGGCGAGCTGGTTTGCCTGGTCGGCGCTTCCGGCTGCGGCAAGAGCACGCTGCTGTCCCTCATCGCCGGCCTGGACCGACCCAGCGGCGGCACGGTATGGGTGGACGGTGCGGGAACGCCGGGTCTGATGTTCCAGGATCCGGCGCTGTTTCCGTGGTTGAGCGTGGCCGGGAACGTGGAGTTGCCGCTGAAGCTGGGACGGGTGCCGCAGGACGTGCGTCGCCAGCGGTGCACCGAGTTGCTGGCTACCGTCCACCTGAGCGAGTTCGCCCGAAAGCGACCACACGAGTTGTCTGGCGGCATGCGTCAGCGAGTGGCGCTCGCCCGCACCCTGGCCCTGCACACACCGGTGTTGCTGATGGACGAGCCGTTCGGCGCGCTGGACGCCATGACCCGCGACCGGCTGCACGACGAGCTGGAACGCATCTGGACCGAGCGTGGTCTCACCATCGTGTTCGTCACCCACAATGTCCGGGAGGCGGTGCGGCTGGCCGATCGGGTGGTGCTGCTGTCCAGCCGGCCAGGCCGGGTGATCTGGGAGCAGGTGGTGGATCTGCCACGACCACGACGCATCGACTCACCAGCTGCGGCAATCCTGGCCGCGGGGATCACCGATCGACTCCGGGCCGCCGTGGCATGCCATGACGACTGACTGCGCGCCGGTGCCCCTGGACGGCACTGATCCCGGCCCGGCTGGCCCGAACGTGCTGCGGACCGCGGCCGGGCGGGGCATCTCGACCCGCGGTGCGCGGGTGTGGTCGAGTGTGTGGCCAAAACTGCTGGCGATCGGCAGTTTCCTGGCCTTCTGGCAGGTCGTGGTCTGGGCCGAGTGGCGACCGGACTACATCCTGCCGGGGCCGGGACCGGTCCTCCGGCAACTCGGCCACGACCTGACTACCTGGGAGCTCTGGTGGGCCATCGGCACCACGATGCGTCGTGGGCTGGTGGGCTTTGCGCTGGCCGCCGCGATCGGGCTGGTGGTGGGGCTGGCGGTGGCGCGCAACCGCGTCCTTCGCTCGGCCATCGGTTCGATGATCACAGGACTGCAGACCATGCCGTCGATCGCCTGGTTCCCGTTGGCGATCCTGCTGTTTCAGATCACCGAGAGTGCGATCCTCTTCGTCATCGTGCTCGGTGCCGCGCCCTCGATCGCCAACGGAGTGATCGCGGGTGTGGACCACGTGCCACCCCTGCTGCTGCGGGCGGGCCGGAATCTCGGCGCCCGGGGCATCGCGCTGTACCGGCACGTCATCTGGCCAGCCGCCCTGCCCTGGATAGCCGCAGGACTCAAGCAGGGCTGGGCGTTCGCCTGGCGCAGCCTGATGGCAGGGGAACTGCTGGTGATCATCGCAGACAGACCCTCGATTGGCGTACGACTCCAACTCTCCCGGGAACTGGTACAAGCTACGAACATGATCGCCACGCTGATCGTAATCCTGATGATCGGCGTGCTGGTGGACGTCGGCTTCACAGCGATCGACCGGCGACTGCGCGCGCGGCGGGGCGTTCTGGACCAGACCACCCGGTGAACCGTGATCGCGCTCAATCCGGACGGATGCCGCGCAGCAGGTACTGGGCGACGTCGATGACTTCGACGTCGGTTTCGGGCTGGGTGGCGACCGCGTCGGTGAGTACGCTGCGGCAGAACGGGCATCCGGTGGCGATGGTGGTCGCGTTCGTGGCGAGCGCCTCAGCGACCCGGCCCAACTCGATCCGCTTGCCTACCGGGTGTTCGAACCACATCCGGCCGCCGCCAGCGCCACAGCAGGTCGAATTGTCTCGCGCGCGTGGCATCTCGTGCAGCCGGGCACCGCTGGCTGCGAGGACTGCGCGGGGCGGGTCGTAGACCTGGGTGTGCCGGCCCAGGTAGCACGGGTCGTGAAAGGTCACCGGAGCACCGTCCGGAGCAGGGCGAGGCGCCGGGAGGCGCTGCTCGTGCAGCAATCGTTCCAGCAGCTGAGTGTGGTGCCAGACCGTGTACTGCCCATCGAGCTGTCGGTAGTCATGGGCGAGGGTGTTGCGGCAGTGCGGGCATGCGGTGACGATGATCCGCGCGTGGGGTGGCCGGTTGGCGAACGCCTTGTCGAGACGGGCGATGTTGGTGGTCGCGAGGTCCTGATACAGCACCTCGTTGCCGGTGCGGCGGGCCGGGTCACCGCAGCATTGCTCGCCGTCGCCGAACATGGCGTACCCGACTCCGGCGCGGTGCAGCAGCTGGGCCACGGCGCGTGTGGTCTCGCGCGCGTGGTCGTCGAAGGCGCCTGCGCAGCCGACCCAGAGCAGGTACTCGATGTCACTGTCGAGCGGGCCGTCGATGAGGGGAACGTCGAAGGGCAGGGTGCGACTCCAGTCGGTCCGCTGGGCGGCGGGCTGCCCCCACGGATTGCCGTGGCGTTCGAGGTTGCGGTAGGCCGTGGTGAGTCCCCGGGGGAACGCCGAGCGCATGAGGACCTGGTGGCGGCGCAGATCGATGAGGTGGTCGAGGTGTTCGACGTGGATCGGGCAGGACTGCACGCAGGCACCGCAGGTGGTGCAGGACCACAGGGCATCCGGCCCGATCAGGTCATCCTGCCCGTCGACTGTGCTGCTGGCTGTTGTTGTGGCGGTTGCGGTTGCGGTGGCGGTTGCGGTGGCGAATATCTGCTCGCGCAGTCCGGTGATCAGGCTCTTCGGTGACAACGGTGCGCCGGCGTTCCACGCCGGACACGCGGCCTGGCAACGGCCACAGTCAGTGCAGCTGACCAGGTCGAGGCGGCCCTTCCAGGTGAGGTCGCCGCCGACCGCGAGGCCGAACGTGTCGCGGTCGGGGTCCGCGTCGGCCAGGTCGAGGACCTTTCCCCGGGACAGCATCGGCCGGACCGCGCCGAGTGCTGGCGTCGCACCAACTTCCCGTTTTGCGTAGATGTTAACGATCGCGGTGAACCGGTGCCAGGCGACGCCCATCGTCGGTCGGGTTGCGATCGCCGCCAGCCACGCCGTCGCGATCAGTACTTTGGCGGACGCCAGGACGGACACGGCGGTCGGGTTGACCGGCGCGAAATCGGCGAGCAGATAGGTCACCGGCGTGGCCCAGCGAGGTGGATCGGTCAGACCGGCGGAGAGCGCCGTGGCGCGGATGGCGAGTACGGTCAATCCCTCGGCGGCGACGACTGCCTCGACGAAGTACGCATGACGGGCGTTCGACCCGTAGAACCGTGATCGCCGGCCGAGCCACCGCGGGTGCTGACCTTGCCGGATGGTGATCAGGACAGCGATACCGACGACCGTGCCGACTGCGGCAACCTCGACGAGCAGCTCGTACGGGCCCCACCCCGCCAGCAGCGGCAGTCGGGTGGTCGGGTCGACGACCTCGGCATAGGCGAGGACGACATTCGGCAGCAGGGCACAGAATCCGACCATCACCAGCCAGTGGGTCACCCCGACGACCCGGGACCGGTGACGTATCCGGCGATGACTGGCGATTTCCCAGAGCGTGGTCAGTGCCCGACGGCACCAGTGTCCGTGACGGGTGGGGTCCGGCTGGCCGGCGCGGATCAGGGCGACGATCCGAAAAACGCTGCGGGTGAGCATGATGCCGGCGACTGCCGTGGTGAGGGCACAGATCATCGCCAGGAACAGGCGGAATTCGAGGTCTGGCACGCGCATGCTCCGTTGCGACCGTGGACACGAATGCCGCATCGTATCAATCCCGGGTGACTCAATCGTGACCATCGTTGATGCCGATCACGGATCGCAGACGCGATTGCCTGCCGGCGTTGGCGATGGATGTGAGACAATGATTGCCGATTTCTGGTTCGGGCCAGTGAAGCGTGCTTCCACGGGTGGGATCATCGATTCGGAGCAGCATATGAACCGACAGCGCACCGAACGAATTCGGCGCGGCGGTCTGTGGTGGAATCGCGACTTCCGTCTGCTCTGGTCAGGGGAGACGATTTCCCAGATCGGAGCACAGATTTGGCTGATGGCGATTCCATTGACCGCGATCAGCGCGCTGCACGCCGGGCCCACCGAGGTTTCCTTGCTGACCGCACTGCAGTACGCGCCGGTCGTCCTGATCACGCTGTTCGCCGGAGTATGGATGGACCGGCATCGACGTCGACCGGTGCTGGTCGTGACAAACCTCGTTCGCCTCCTGCTGATCGTGCTGATTCCGATGGCCTACCTGACCGACATGCTTTCGCTCGGTCTGCTGTACCTGGTTACTCTCGTCGTCGGGTTGCTTACGGCAGTGTCGGACGTCGCGTACTTGGTCTACCTGTCGTCCCTGGTGCCGCGCGGGCAGTTGATCGAGGCGAACGCGAAGCTTGAGGGGGCATATTCGATCGCGGAGATCGGCGGGCCGGGTATGGGCGGGGTGCTCGTGCAGTGGCTGACCGCGCCGGTGGCACTGGTCGCCAACGCCGGGACGTGCCTGTTCGCCGCCGTGGCTTTCCTCGGTATCCGCAAACCCGAGGCCGTACCCGAGTCGGTGAACCGACGAGACAACAAGCGCGGGGCGATCTTCCGCGAGATCGTCGACGGGATCCGAGCTGTCCTTCGACATCGGATCCTGCGGCTGCTGGTGCTCCAGGGCGCCGTCTTCAACCTGTTCGAGCGGATCGTGCTCACGCTGTACCTGCTGTTCGGTGTCCGCGAGCTTGGGCTCGATGCGGGTCACATCGGCCTCATCCTCACCACGGCCAGCTTTGGTGGCCTGATCGGAGCGTTGGTCGCCGACCGGGCGGCGTCGGCGATCGGTGTCGGCCGAAGCATCGTCGTCTCGATGGTGATCAGCGCCGTTGGACTGGTGGTGATTCCACTGGCCCCGCCGACGCGGTCAATCGCGATCGCCGTGTTGATCACAGGCTTCGTGTTGCACGGCTTCGGGCTAAGCGTCTTCCATGTGCACGCATTGAGCGTGCGCATCGCGGTTGCCCCACCCGAACTGCTTGGCAGGATCCAGGCGACCTTCCGTCTGGTGCTCTACGGCATGGTCCCGATTGGCGCACTGTTCGCCGGCCTGTTCGGGAATCTGGTCGGCATTCGCGCAGCGATGATGCTGGGTGCGGTGCCGCTGTTGGCACTGTCCATTATGTTCTGGTTCAGTGCGTTGCGTCATGCCGACGTCTCGGCAGTCGAGCCGGGCGACGACGGCGCCACCGCCTCCGGCAGCCGTGAACCCGGGAAGTTCGTCGGCGTGACCTGAGCCGGACAAGGGTCAGGGTTGGCTGTGCCACTCGGTGCGATCGGCGATGGCATGAGCGAGTGTGCGGTCGGTCAGCAGTTCGTCGATGAACGCCGCATTGTGCTGGTGTACTTCCCGTTGTGCCGCCACGAGTGGACTGTGGGCCGCGAGATCCAGCAACCAGAGCGGACGAATGACGGCACCGCGCCACACCTTGGCCCTGGTGGCCTTGATTCCAGCGTGTATCCAACGGATCTCCCGGTCGGCCGCCCAGCGAAACTGCTCGTAGTAGAGCAGGTTGAAATACTCGTAGGCGTTGCGTAGCCGCGAATAGTCGAGCCCGCTCCAGCGCAGGAATATCGTGTCGTGCCACACGTAGTACAGGCAGAAACCGACGGGAGTGTTTTCCAGCGTGCACAGGGCGACCATGGCGGCATCGCCGAGACATTGTTCGTGATTGTGAAACGAGACCAGGTCTTCGGCCACCGTGGCCTCGAAGCCGTACTTGGACTCCGTGCGCAGCGCAAGCGGCACGATAGCCTCGATGCATTCCCGCAGCGGCAGGTGTTGGATTCGGTAGCCAGCCGAGGTGAACGCGGCAATCTCTCTCTTGATGGAGATCCGCCTCTTGGCGCTCATGGCGGCGAGCCAGGCGTCGAACCCGCCTTCGGGGACTGGCAGCCAGGCATCGCATTCCAGCAGCACGGCGGGAGCTGGGACGCCTGCCGTCCGGAACAGTCGAACGTCCTCGGTGGTCAGGTACATAGCTACGCATGCCTCGCCGGACGCCTGCGCCCGGAGCTCGGTAACCAGTTGAGTGACCGCGTCAGGTTTCGGCTGGGCAGTGACCCGCAGCAGGTGTGTCTGGTAGCCCTCACACGGGCCGACCAGCAGACCGTCCCGCGAGAGCTGCGGCAGCGACCGGCAGGACAGTTGGGTGTTCCAGTCGTACGACGAACTCGCAAGGCCCGCCCCGCTGAACACCGGAACCGCGACCTCAGCAGCCGTGTCGTTGCCGGCGACGACCACTGCGTCGACCGCCGTGCCATGTTCGGTGGCGCAGAAATCGAGCCAGTTCGCGCTGGAGTAGAAGTTGCGGCCCACCAGTTCGTCCCACGTGGCTCGCGAGATGGTGCTGGGCTTCAGATGGACAGACATGCTCCGACTCCCCGGTCAGCGACACGTGACGGCAGTCGACCCCGTTGACGAATGCCATGAACGCCACAGTATCTGCCGATCCGCCAGTCATCTACTGCGACCCGCGTCGAGATATGCCCGTGTCGATCCAGTTCGACCAGAAACCTTTGTTGGGTTCAGGGCAATTGCACCCATGGAACTCTCCGTGTAGTTTGTCTACGACGTTAGGGAGGAGCATGAAAGTAGTCGTCTTGGTAAAGTGCGTTCCTGATTCGCAACTCGCGAGAAGCCTGGTCGCGCCAAAATGGAACATGAAACGCTGCGATGTGAGTGAGATTGTCTCCGAGTTGGATGAGTACGCCCTTGAAGAGGCGCTCCGACTTGCCGAGACGCACAGCGGTTCCGTGACTGCCGTGACTGTCGGTCCCGCCCGTGCAGTAAAGGCGGTGGAGACCGCGTTGCAGCGTGGTGCTGAGTCGGGCGTGCATATCATGGACGATGCGTTGGCCGGTTCAGACGTTGTCGCAACCGCAGTAGTATTGTCAGCCGCCGTGAGGCGACTGTGCCCGGATGTCGTGATCGCTGGTATGGCTTCCACGGACAGCGGGACGAGTCTTGTGCCGTCCATGATTGCGGAGATGCTTGGCTGGCCGTTGCTGGGTTGCGTCGACGAGGTCTTGACGGATGGTTCGGTACTCCGGGTACGGCGTGAACGCGATCATGGTCTGGAGGTTCTCGAAGCTTCCATGCCGGTGATTGTCACCGTGACGGACCGGGCCAGCGAGCCGCGTTTCCCGTCTTTCCGGACCATTCTGGCGGCGAAGAGGAAGACCATTCACAGCTGGTCGCTTTCTGATCTCGGAATCTGCTCCAGCGAGGTCGGGTGGGACGCCGCGCGAACCTCGGTGGAGTCGGCTGTGGAGCGCCCATCACGTGGTGCCGGACACATTGAGAAGGATGAGGGGCACGGTGGCATTCGGCTGGCTGAGTTCCTGTTGGAGAGAAACCTGTTGTGAGTGGGTCGCAGACCTCCGGGTCTTCCTCGGGGTGCTTGGAGGTTCCAGTTGTCGAGCGTCTATGTACTAATTGATCGTCCGCACGGTGAGGTTTCCGAGGCGGCATTGGGACTGCTCACCCTTGCTGGACAATGGGGCGACCCCGTTGCGATCGTCCTGAGCGAACGCGCTTCGGATGAGGGATGCGACCGCGACAGCGCGGGTATCGAACCGTCGGAAATGGTTGCCCTGTCGAGAGCTGGAGCGGTCGAGATCATCGTTGCTCGGCCAGTTGGCGTCTCTCCGGAGTCTGGCTGCGTGGTCCACTCGGGCGAACTGATGACCGACGCCGCCACTGCTGCACTCTCCGAGCGGCGTACGGCAGCCGAACTAGCCGATGTCGTTCTGGCCAGCGGCACTCCTGAGGGTCGAGAGATCGCAGGCAGACTCGCGGTGAGGTTGAAGGCAGCAGTCATCACGGATGTCGTCGCGCTCTTGCCGGTCACCTCGGACTCCGGATTTCGTGTCAAGAAGACAGCGCTCGCTGACGCATTCGAAGTGATCGTTCGCAGCACCCGAAGGGCGGCGGTCATCGTCGTTGCGCCTGAAGTGGCGTCGGCGGTATGGGCGAAGACCTGCGAGACGGCTGTCTTCCGTGACGTGGTGCCGCGGGTTCGTCCGCTGAAGTGCCCCCTCCGTATGGGAACTTCAGCGATTCGAGTCGTTGAACGTCGGGCAAGAGACATGTCGGAACGTCCGGATCTCTCCAAAGCAAAAGTCGTCGTGGCTGGCGGTCGGGGCACTCGAGGGGATTTCACATCGATCGAGGCTCTCGCCGACGCACTGGGCGGAGCCACCGCGGCGTCGTGGGCAGCAGTGAGTGCGGGCTGGTGCAGCGCCGATCGGCAAGTGGGGCAGACAGGTCAACGGGTGTCGCCGCGCCTGTATGTGGCCGCTGGCATCTCTGGATCCGTTCACCACAGGGTCGGAATGCAAGACTCACAGGTTGTCGTTGCCGTGAACAAGGATCCCGACGCACCCATTTTCGGGATCGCTGACTTCGGTATCGTAGGTGACCTGTTCACTGTCCTGCCGCAGGCCGTCGAGGAGATTGCGAGGATCAGGGGAAGGATAGGTACCTAACTCGCGTCCCGTCGACGCACCGGGACCGACCGGTTGTGAGCCTCTGAATACAACCGCGGAGGGGGAACAGAGACGGAGAGACATTCTGACATTGTCGAATCGTTCGTTGTCAACTTCAATGACATTTGGCTGCCTTCCCCACTCCGCGAACCCCAGGTGCTGATAGAGTTCAATAGCCGCATGATTGTTGCCACGAACACTGAGCGAGAGCATCTCAAGGTCGGTCTTGCTGGCCGACTGAATTAGGCGCTGGACAATCTCCTTTCCGATACCCCTGCCTTGACAGGTCGGGAGTACCATGACTTTCTCAACCTCGGCGGAATGGGCAAGATAGGGCTCCGTTCGGCGTCTCCAGTGTCCCATTCCTACGACGGTCTCGTCGTACAGGGATACGAAGAAACAGGAGTGACCACGATGGACAGTATCGAGAAGGCTGTTCAGCCAGATGGCGACCTCATCTCGTGAGGGTGGCTGAGAGTAGCCGATCGCCCCACCGGTCATCACTACTTCTCTGAGGAGATTATGGATACCATCCACCAATTCAGTTGTCGCATTCCGCGTCTCGACACAGATCCGTCTCTCCATCAGTACCCCAGCCTCTCGTGACTTGCAACATCGGCCCCAATTTCCTGCGATGCTGCCGATCTGGAGGCCAAAGGATATCGCTGAACCCGGTAGTGTGCAGGTCCACAGGTCTGGCGTAACTATCGTGATAAATATCTGTTAATGCCGCATAAGCTTCGAAAGGAGCTAATGGGGTCTGGGGCGAACGTACTGGGTCGCCAGGCGCGCATGCAGGGGGATTCCATAGTCGGCAATAGCTTGTTGATCAACGTTTGAGTGCCGCAGACAGGACCGGCAGGATCCGCATCCGGTCCGCCGCGATACTCTCGGTCAACCGTTTGACCTGGGAGATCCCCGCCATCCGGAACAAAGACAAGACCAGGTTCCGCAGGAGCGCCATGGACTGCGGGCCGTTGCCGATGTAGGCACCCTGGGCATCCTCGCCGAAAACAACGTCGCGGGACCAGTGCACAAGATTCTCTATGTCCCAGTGTTTCCTGACGAATCCGGCGATCCGGGCAGGTGTGGCCCGGCGGGCCGGCAGGCTCGTGACCCCGTAGACGACCTCCTTGCTGACCCGCACCCCGAACGCATCGAAGCGCTCCCGGAGCATCCGGAACAGGGTGTGTCAAGTAGGTGTAGCCAGATATCTACAGAGCGTTATCTGGAAATTGCAGTGTGGAGTTTGCGCAGGTCCGTGCTCTGTTGAGCTGCTCCTGGCTTCCTGCAAATACACCCGCAAGCCTGCCCGTTCACGGGCGGGTAGTTGACAGGAATCGGGTTTTTGATCTCCCTGGCCGCGATGGCCGAGGGTGCGTCCCTTGGCGAGGGCCGCCTGCTGGCGGGTCCCGGCCGATGGTGCACGGAGCGTGATGGCCAAGCGGGGCCTGGCCGGTCGGACTCGGAGTGCTAGCATTGATAGCACTAGGGGGTGGTCGTCATGGCCGCAGTCACCATCCGCAATCTCGACGATCGGATCAGGGAGCGTCTCCGGGTCCGTGCCGCGATGAATGGCCGGTCGATGGAGGCGGAGATTCGGGTGATCCTCGCCGACGCCGTTGCCGACTCCCCTGAGGGGAGTGATCTTTTCTCGACCCTGCTGGACCGGTTCGGCCAGGTTGGTGGGGTCGACCTTGAGTTGCCCCGGCGGGCCACTCCGGCCAGGGCCGCGGAC
>JAFGOK010000586.1 GCA_016926535.1 Micromonosporaceae bacterium
CCCGGAGCCGTCCGTACAGCGGCCCATCGAGGGCTTCGCAAGCTTGACCAGTGGTTTGGCGACGATCTCGATCGGCTGTTCGGCGGGATCAAGAGAATCCGACAACACCATCAGTAACACCGTTGGTGTCTTGGTCGCTGTAGGAAGTGAGATGAGCGCGAACAGGGAGCACGATCGTGTCGATGCCGTAACCGCCGAACGGTTACTCGGTGGTGAGACGGTCGCTGACCATGAACGATTGGCCGGATTGCTGGCGGCTGCCGCAGCCCCAGCACGGCCGGGGGAACTCGCTGGAGAGACTGCGGCAGTGCTGGCATTTCGAGCGGCCCATCGTCATCCGGTGTCCCCCCGGCGGAATGCTCTTGTGGTGAAGCCATCGATGACCAGGTTCCTGACTGTCAAGATCGCAGCCATTGTGATCGCGATAGGCGGAGTCGGTGGGGTCGCGGTCGCCGCAGGCACGGGCAACCTGCCGGATCCGGTCCAGCGCCATGTGCCTGGCGTGAGAGCGAGTACCAGTATCCGGCCCCAGGCGTCCGCGAGGCCCTCCATAACGGAGTCGGATGCCTCCATCCAACCCCTGCGCGAGCTGTGCTCGCGGTACTCCGGGCGAAGCGTCGAGCAGCGCCGGCAAGCCTTGGAGGACGGTTCGGAGTTCCGGAAGCTGACCGACAGCGCCGGCAGCCGTGACCGTGACCGGGTCGACCGGTTTTGCGATGATCTTCGTCGCGGGCGGGGCGGGATCTGGCAGGGACGTTCGACCGCGTCCCAGAGTGGTTTCTCCCAGTGGCATGGGGAGACGCAGCAGTCCTACCCGAACCAGCCGACCGAGGGCCAGCAGCCAGGCCAGCCGACCGAGGGCCAGCAGCCAGGCCAGCAGCCACCCGGCAATCAGGCCTCGGCGACCTTGAACGGACCGGACCCCGCGCCGGCAACCGGCCAGCAGGAGGACACGCCGCCAACCAGCGGCGACGGCAGATAGACAACCTGCGGCGTTCGAGGGCCGCAGGCAGAGACATTGCTCCACCCTCACAGTGGTGGGTCTGGTCATCGCGAGGACCAGACCCACCACTGGTATGTTCTGCCTGGATACGATGATGTATCGAAAGTGAATCACCTTGCGAGACGGGCTGCGTGCTAGGCGTTACCGTCATGTGATCTCGGAGGAGTCTCTGTGGCTACCTTGCTCTACCGCCTGGGCAGGTTGTCGTTTCGGCGGCGGGGCACTGTCCTGACGACCTGGTTGATCCTCGTGGGCGCCGTCGTTGGGCTGTATGCCGCACTTGGTCATGAATTCGACAACGAGTTCACCATCCCGGGATCCGAGTCACAGCAGGCGCTCGACTCGCTGTCGGACAAGATCCCGACTGCTGCCGGAGCGACCGCGCAGATCGTGTTCGTCGCGCCGGAGGGGCAGACCATCACGGATCCCCACTACGTTGCCGTCGTCACCCAGGCGGTGCAGGAGGCCGCGACGAAGCAACAGGTCGGCACTGTGATCGATCCATACACGGCCAAGGCGATCTCGCCGGACCAGAGGACGGCGATCGCTCAGGTGCGATACACCGTCCTGCGGCTGGAGATCGAGGAAGACAGCCTGGAGGACCTGGAGACCGTCGCGGCACCGGCCCGGGAGGCAGGGCTCCAGGTCGAGTTCGGGGGCACTGCGTACGGCATCCGGAGTGTCCCGGTCAGCGGCAAGGAGGCCGCCGGGCTCGTTGTGGCCCTCGTGGTGCTGGTCATCACGTTCGGCTCGCTCCTGGCTGCGGGCATGCCGCTCCTGACCGCAATGGTCGGGATCGGGGTGGGGCTGCTGTCGCTGCTGACCGTCTCCAACACCATCACGGTCTCCTCGACGGCCCCGACCCTCGCCCTGATGCTCGGGCTGGCCGTCGGCATCGACTACGCGCTGTTCATCCTGTCCAGGCACCGATCCCAGCTGGCCGGGGGGACTCCGGCGGAGGAGTCCGCCGCGCTGGCGACAGCGACCGCTGGGTCCGCCGTGGTGTTCGCCGGGCTGACGGTGGTCATCGCGCTGTGCGGCCTTGCCGTGGTCGGGCTGCCCTTCCTGACCGTCATGGGAACAGGGGCGGCGGCGACTGTCGCGGTCGCGGTGCTCGTTGCGATCACCCTGCTGCCGGCCCTCCTCGGTTTCGCAGGCGACCGTCTGACCCCGAAACCCGGATCGCGGGCCGCCCGGCAGGAGCAGTCAGAGGCGGCCGGCGGGCACAGCGGCGGAGAGCGCTGGATCCACCTCGTCACCCGGTATCCGCTGGTCGCTGTTCTGGTGAGTACGGTGATCCTGCTGGTCGTGGCCATCCCAGCTCCGGACCTGAGGCTGGCGCTGCCCGGGAACGGCAGCGCGGCGAAGGAGACGACGCAGCGGAAGGCCTATGACCTGATCAGTCAGGCGTTCGGGCCGGGATTCAATGGCCCCCTCGTGGTCGTCGTCAGCGGTCGTTCCGGGCAGTCGGCGCAGCAGGTCCAGCAGGCGGTCGGAGTCATCAGCCAGGACCTGATGGCCACCCCGGGAACGCTTGCCGTCACCACCCCGCAGTACTCGCCGGATGGCCTGACCGCAGCCATCCCTCTGCTGTCGAAGACCGCGCCGGACGCCGGGGAGACCAAGGATCTCGTCGCTGCGGTCCGGGACAGATCCTCCTCCTGGGAGCGGGATACCGCGATGGGCATCACCATCACTGGGGAGACAGCGGTCCAGATCGACGTGACCGATCGCCTCTCAGGTTCCCTGGTTCCCTTCATCTCGGTGGTGGTGGGACTGGCGCTCCTGCTGCTGCTGCTGATCGTGTTCCGGTCGATCGTCGTTCCGATCAAGGCGACCGCCGGGTTCCTGCTGTCGATCGCCGCTTCCTTCGGCGCGGTCGTCGCGGTGTTCCAGTGGGGGTGGCTGGCCGACCTCCTCCGGGTCGAGACGACGGGCCCGGTGATCAGTTTCCTGCCGATCATGGTCATCGGGGTGCTGTTCGGGCTGGCCATGGACTACGAGGTCTTCGTTGTTTCCCGGATCCGGGAGGAGTATGTCCACACTGGCGACGTCCGGACGTCGGTGATTGTGGGCACCCGGCACGCCTCCCGGGTCGTGACGGCCGCCGCGCTGATCATGTTCGGGGTGTTTGCCAGCTTCATCGGAAGTGAAGACACGATCATTAAATCGATCGCTTTTGCCCTGGCGTTCGGCATCATCGCGGACGCGTTCGTCGTGCGCATGACCCTGGTACCGGCAGTGCTCGCGCTGGTCGGGCGGGGTGCGTGGTGGATGCCCCGCTGGCTGGACCGGATCCTGCCGGATCTGGACATCGAGGGCCGGCGGGTGCCGAGACCAGACGTTGAGGCAAATTCGCTCGCAAGCGGTGCCTGCCGCGGGTAGACAGGCAGGATGAGCCCAACAGGATCTTCAGACTACGTGCTTCGGCGCGCGACGGACCAGGACTTCGACCCGCTGGAGGCGATGGTCTCCGCCCAGTTCGGCTGGGATCCGGACGCAGAGAGCCACGAACGGGAACAGTTGCGGTTCGAAGCCGATCGCGACTACCTCATCCTCGATCGCGAGAACACGATCGTCGGCAATGCTGGGGCGTACAGCGCGGCGCTGACCGTTCCCGGGGCCGTGCTGCCGGCAGCGCTGGTGACCGGCGTCGCCGTCGAGCCGGCCCACCGCAGGCAAGGGCTGCTGAGACGGTTGATGGCCCATCAGCTCACGGAGATCGCAACAGCGGGGCAGGAGCCGATCGCGGTGTTGTGGGCCAGCGAGGGCCGGATTTACCAGCGGTTTGGCTACGGCCTGGCGACCCGGAGAGCAGCCATGGCCATCGAGAGCCGCGAGGTCGTGCTCCAAAGCCCGGCGGTGGATGAGGGGCGGGTGCGTACCTGCTCCCCGGAGACGGTCCGGGCGGAGTTGGAGGGGCTGTACGCGCGAGTCCTGCCCGACCGGCCTGGCTGGTTCACCCGAAGCGAGCGCTGGTGGACGGGCCGGTTGATGGACCCGAAGTCGGTCCGGGAGGGGGCGTCCGCCAGGCGGGTCATCGTCTACGAGCGGGCGGGCGATACCGGGGGCACCGTGGTCGACGGGTACGCCATGTGGCGGATGAAACCCGGCCACTCCCAGGGTGGGCCGAATGGCGAGGTCAGGGTCATCGAACTGGTCGCCGCGACGACCCAGGCATACGTCGCTCTGTGGCGGCATCTGCTGACCATGGACCTGACCAGGAAGGTCTTCGCCGACTTCCTCGCTGTTGATGAGCCGCTGGTCCATCTGGTCGACGAGCCGAGACGTTTGCGAATGACCGTCGCCGATGGACTCTGGTTGCGCGTCGTTGATCTTCCTGCGGCGCTGGCCGGGCGCTGGTACGCGGCACCCGTCGACGTGGTGATCGAGGTCAGTGACGCGATGTTGCCACAGAACGCGGGACGGTGGCGGCTCCGGTCCGACGTTGACGGCGTCGGAACCTGCGAGCCGGCGGCCGGGGCTGATCCGGATCTCGTCTGTGACATCGCGGATCTCGGGGCGGTCTACCTGGGCGGGACGCCGCTCGGCCGCCTCGCTGACGCTGGCAGGGTCCGTGAGCTGAAACCGTACGCGATCCGGAGGATCGGCGCTGCCTTCGGGTGGCACCGGGACCCCGCCGGCTTCGAGATGTTCTGAACGCTCGCGAGGCAGTCCCCAGGGGCGCTGCTGCCCGGA
>JAFGOK010000587.1 GCA_016926535.1 Micromonosporaceae bacterium
CGGCACGACGACCGCGACATCGAGATCAATGCCCTGAGTCGATGGCTGACCGCCCTGCTGCCCACCTTCGCCGCCGCACCGGACCGCCGCGAGGCGCCGCTGGACTTCGCTACCCTCAGCTGCGAGCAACTGGCCACCCGGGTCATCGAAGCGGTCGGCGACCGTCACGGCGACGACCGGAGCATCGAATGCACGGTGTGGGAGGACGGCCTGCTCGGCGGTGGTGTTCGCTGGTGTCCTGATCCCGTCCCGCCGCCGTGACGACCACCGCTGTCGGAATGAGCGCAGCCACCGCGTTTCCCGGAGACGGTCTACCCGGCGACTGGGGCCGGAGATCGCATCACGTGGCAGGTCATCTCGATCCCGTCAGCCGCCAGCGCGGCGGCGAGGTCGTCCGGGTCGTAGTGGCCCACTCCGGCATCGTTGAGGATCCGCATCACCGTGGGGTGTGGCCGAACGTCCTCGACCCTGGCCTGGAGCACCCCGTCAACGTGGTGACCACCGCGCCCGGCCCGCAGTTCCTGCTCGCCCTCGGCGAGGAACGTGAACATCACGAAGTGGTAGCCAGCCCCGTCCGGACCGTTGCCCCGGATCTCATACACCCCGACCGGCACCAGGTCACCGACGTCGCAACCGGATTCCTCGGCGACCTCCCGGCGGGCGGCGTTCTCCGCCTGCTCCCCGAACTCGATCTTCCCACCGGGCAGCAGCAACGACCCCGCGTACGGGCCCCGCTGCTGCCGCACGAACGTCACAGTGCCACCCGGGCCCCGCACGATCCCCAACGCCGCTGTCGTCACACGCACCCCGGCACCCTACCCCCGCCGCCCGATCATCACCCCCGCCGCCAGGCACCCCACCCGACCCTTCGAACCCATCCACTCGCCCCGGTCGAACCCCCGCCGAGAATGGTGATGTCCGATGCCCCCTGTGCCCGCGAATCCCAGCGCCACGCTGGTCATCGCCCACCCGGATCTGCTCCACCAGCCGCACCCTCCGGCGGCTGGGGACCTGCTCACCCTGGTGAGCCTGCCCGCCAGCGCCACACCGACCGGCCGTGCCATGACGATGCACCTGGAGTGGAGCCGACTTGGCCCGCTCGACGCCATCACTCGGACGGCGGACGGCATTCAGCGGGTCGACTACTGCTGTGACGGCGCTGCTCTGTTCGATGGGCTGTGCCCCGGAGCCGCGCTACGCCTCGCGGCGAAGACCGGCGGATTCGGCCCGGCCGGCGCCGGCCACGCGCCCCTGTTCTGCACGGTCGCCACCGAGGCGGGGCTGGACCTGTTCAGCCGGGTCCGGTTCCACCCCGGGGAAGCGCTGTTCCTTCGCACGACCGCCGAACCGCTCCCGCTCTCGCCAGCCGAAGGTGACCCGGACTGGTTGGCCACCGCCCTCCGGCTGCACGCCGAGCAGGCCGGGGCACTCAACAGTCACGAGCGCCACTACCGCAAGGCGTTCCCCGGCCAGGAACTCGAACACAAACTCACCCTCCCCAGCGACGTCCCGATCTGGGACCTCGCCGCAGACCTGCATCGCCGCGTCGCTCGGGGCGAGTTGGCCGGTCTGGTGCTCTGTCACCGCGACGATCTGCAGGTCTGGGACTTCCACAACCACCTGTTCGAGGTCACCGCGCCGGTGGACCAGATCGGCTACGTCTCGTTCATGTCCACCAGCGACACCGGGGTCTACCGGATCAAGCGCAAGCGCTTCACAGCCGACGCCCTGGTCCGATACGAAACCCTCTCCCCGGAGATCCGGCCCGAGCGGCCCCTCGGCGACTACGTCCGAGACGTCCTCGGGCTGGAGGCGAGTCCGCTGCCGCCGTTCCGGCGGGTCCGCTATGACATCAGCGTCGAATCCCCGGCCACCGGCCACATCTTCGGGATCTTCCTCGACCGTTGCCGGCTCATGGCGGCCCCCGAGATCACCCTGACCCAGTGCGAGATCGAATACCTCAACACCCGCACGGTCTTCCCACCCGACGAACAGCAGATCATCACCCAGCTCGACGAGGTCACCACCTGGGTCGAACAGATCCTCACCCCGCAGGGACTCGTCGTTGACCGCGGCTACTACTCGAAGTTGAGCTTCCTGCGCGACGCCGTCGCCCAGCACCCCGGGGTACTCGCCCCGACCTTGTTGGGAGCCAGCCGGTGACCGCCGTCCCGACCAGGCCGTCCAGCAACGGTCGCGCCCGCAACCCCGGCCCGCAGCCACAACTCGATCTGCTCCGGGCCCAGCGGGCAGCGGCGGACTTCCTGACCGCGCTTGGCCTGTGCCTGGACACCGAGAGCACCACCGATACCCCAGCGCGCATGGCCCGCGCCTATGCCGAGTTACTCACAGCCCGGCCGTTCCAACCGACGGTCTTCCCCAACGACGCCGGCCACGCCGGCCTCGTCGTCGTCCGCCGCATCCCGTTCCACAGCCTCTGCGAGCATCACGCGTTGCCGTTCATCGGCACCGCCGATGTCGGGTACCTGCCGGGCGAGCAGATCATCGGCCTGTCGAAACTCGCCCGGATCGTCGAGCACCACGCCCGACGGTTCCAGGTCCAGGAACGCCTCACCCAGCAGATCGCCCGCCACCTCGAAGCCGTCCTCGATCCGCCCGGCGTCGGTGTGGTCCTCCGGGCCGAACACCTGTGCATGACCCTGCGTGGCGTTCAGGCACCCGGCGCCACGACCACCACGACCGCCCTGCTCGGGACGCTGGCCGACGATCACCGCCTTCGCCAGGAGTTTCTCGATGGATGACGCTCAGCCTGGGACCATCCACAGCGTCACCAGCCAGCCCAGCCCGAGCGCCGGCCCCAGCGGGAATCCATCGCGATCCTTCCGGGGCCGGCCGCCGCCGACCGACCGGCCCGCGACCACGATCGCTTGGAGAACGAAAGCCGTGAGGAGTCCGACGAGCGGCGCGGACCAGTACCACCAGCCGAGAGACAACGCGAGGGCACCGGCGAGGTTGACATCGCCCAAACCGAGTTGCCCAGGAAACGCCAGGGCGATGAGCAGCAGCGCTCCTGTGGTGGCGAGTGCCGAGACCCCAGCGACGATCAGACGGCCGGGCTCCCAGGCAACGATCGCGTCACCGACGAGGCAGACCCCACCGACGCCCCACAGCACGGCGGTCAGCGCGTGGGGTAGGCGATGGCAGCGCACGTCGATGATGGCGAGGGTGGTACCGAGGACAGCGGTCAGCCAGAAGACCGGAACCACGGCGAGGGCAGGGCAGCGGGCGCAGGCCAGGCTGGCGGTCGCCCCGGTTGCTAGGCAGGTCGCGAAGACGGCCCAGGGCCGCGCTGGGGCACCTCGCCACCAGTGCCAAGGGACTCGGAGCCTGCCGTGTTGGGGTGCCGCGAAAGCGACGGCCGCCGCCGGAATGCCGGCGAGCATCCCGGCGAGACCGGCGAGTGTGCTGATCGCGTCCTCGGTGATTCCCGCGATCATGTGCTGGAGTTGCGGTCCGCGTTCAGGTCGCGGAGGTCTTGGATGATCCGGGCGTACCCCTCGCCGAGGCGGGTGAGCCGGTACCGGTCCGCCTCGGGGTCGTGGTGCTTCTCGACGTACTGCTGTCCTTCGAGCCACCTGAGGGTTTCGGTTAGCGTGCGCGAATGCACCGTGTGATCAGCGTAGAGGGTCACACGGTGCTGAATCTCGGTGTAGCGGAGTGGATTCTCGTGAAGCGCACGCAGAATGTGTCTGGCCCATTTGCGGCCAAAGATCTCTTGGATTGTTTCCAGACTATCGGGCAGAGCTGACACCCCCCGCGTAAATGATTGATCACTTGAACACCTGCTCAAGTGTATGAACACATGGTGGCACCTGCCAGCAAATATGTCCGAGACCCGACCATGATGAAATGGATAGTGGATTTTCCCGCCACAATCGGAGATTTACGAGTCACCCACTATTATTGCGACTTGTGAACAATGTGAGCATCGCCCTTTAAGATTGTCGTCGCAAATGGCGCCACAATCGTATCCGAAGGGCTGCAACGTTTTCTCGGCGCTCCCGACTCAGCGCTTCCAGCCGATTGAGGTGGATCATCAGCTCGCGCCCCAAACCGGTCAGTTCGAATCGAGCGAGTGGACTTGGGGTGGTGTCCCAGGTGCCCGGGGTGGTCGCCGCGACGAGGCGTTCAGCCGCGAGGGACCGCAGCAGGCTGGAGACTCCAGGCGTCCGAAGTCGCGCGATCTGACCATAGGTGACCTCGCCGCTGCCGGCCGGCTGGTCGAAGAGTTGGAGAATCTCATAGACGCCCTTGCGGCAGATCAGGGCAAGGACGTGATCACCGTCGTCAGGCTCACCCATCGCGGCTCACCTCGTCTCGCGGCCACGAAATTTTGGGGAAGTGTACCGAGCCATCGATACGTTCAGTTCTGTCAGAAATCTGACAGTTTGCGAGTCTGGAATGGAATGATTCGCACGGTGGGGCACGTGACTCCGGCACGTGTATTGGCCCACCCAAAGGTACGTGGGGCAAAGTACGTGCGCGAGGTACGTCCGTAGCGAAGCGCACGGAAGCCGTATTTACTCGATCGAGTGACGCCATTGGCGGCTCGTCTTCTCAGTCCCTGGAACGCAGGACCTGGTGCGAGTTCGATCGGATACGGGAGGTGCGGCGGTGATTCGACGGGTAGCGATCCTCGGTGTCGTAGTGGTGGCAGTGGTCGGAGTCGGCGCGGGCTGCGACTCCGGCAGCCCATCAGGTAAGCCGAGCCGGTCGGCGGCATCGCCCTCACCCACCCCGAGCCTGTCCGCGAGTTCCCCCGCCGAACGGGACGCCCTCGTCGCCTACCGCGGCATGTGGGATGCCTGGGTGGAGGCCGGCAAGACCTCCAATCCGGACGCTCCAGCGTTGCGCACCTACACCAGCGGCGACGCCCTCAAGCTGATCGTGAGCGCGCTGGCGACCAACCAGCACAACCAGCACGTCAGCCTCGGGAACGTCGTCCTTGATCCGAAAGTCTCCGAAGTCAAGCCGCCAGAGGCGCCGACGGTGGCGACCGTCAAGGACTGCGTGAACACCGAGAACTGGTTGAACTACAAGGCGTCCGGCGGACTGGTCGACAATGTCCCCGGTGGCCGGCGCCTCATGACCGCCACCGTCTCCGCCGTAGACGGAACCTGGAAGGTCTCGGCATTCCAACTGGGGCGGGTGGGGACATGCTGACGCTTCGACGGTACGTCGTTGTGCTGCTCGCCATCCTGGCCGCGACCTCCCTGGCTCCCGCTCCGGCTACGGCCGGAGATGGTGCTGGGGGAACCACCTGTGCGAACCCGAGCGCGCCGGAGTGTGACGTCAACGCCGGGACCCCTGGCAAGCCGGGCAACGACACCGGAGGCCAGAACGGCGGCAGTAGCGGCAACCAAGGCGGCGGAGACAGCGGTACACAGTGCACTTATGAAGCGGCGTTCCCGTCGGCCGAGATGATCGCGGCGCTGGGTGGCCAGCCCACCGGTGAGGGTGGCTGGTACTTCAAGTCGTGCTATCAGGACAACGGTATGGGAGTGTCTTTCCCCGGTCCGATCTGGATCGCTGGCGCTCCGCCAGTGGTGTCGCCCGCAGTCCTTGCGCAGCAAGCCCGGTCCCGGTTGCGGCTGCCGTCGGTGGCGATCCGGCTCAATCCATCGGGTGACCAGCTGGTGAACCTGCCGACCTGGCTCGCGCTGGATCAAGGTTCCTGGCAGTCGCAGTCGGCGACCGCCTCGGTTCCCGGGGTTTCGGTGACTGCTACGGCCCGGCCGGTGAAGGCAGTGTGGTCGCTGGGCGAGGGCGGCTCTGTGACCTGCACCGGCCCAGGTACCCCATGGAAAGCCGGCACTGATCCGATGGCCTCGTCACCGGACTGCGGCTACACCTACCGGCGCTCGTCGGCCGGCTCCGCCGGAGCGGCGTTCTCGGTCACCGTGACCATCACCTGGGAGGTGACCTGGGCCGGGGCCGGGCAGTCCGGAACCATCGCCGGGCTGAGCACGACCGGCACCGTGCCGGTGCGGGTGGCCGAGTCCCAGGCAGTCATCACCAGCTAAAGACCCACTGTTCACCAAGCGCCTGATGGGGAGGATGTCATGGCGCCAGGTTCCGTGCGCCCTGTGGCGGGAATGACCACGACTCAACCGACGGTCCCGGTGCGGGCCGGGCGGGGTCCCTGGCGGGCGGCCCGGCGACGGCGGCGGCTGCCGTTCGTCGCGCTCGGCGGGCTACTCGTCGTCCTGTGTGTCCTCGGCTATGCCTACGGGGCGGTTCGCCTGGGCGACCGGACGCAGGTCCTCGCCGTGGCGCGGCCGGTGGCCGCCGGACAGACCTTCGCCGCCGCTGATCTGCGGACCGTCTCGGCGGCCCGGGACGCGACGGTCACGCTGATCGCCGCATCCGCCACCGAGCGGGTGATCGGCCGGACGGCGGTGGTACCGCTGCTGCCGGGCACGCTGCTGACCTCGGCCCTGGTCGGAGACGCGGCGTTTCCTCCGGCGGGCAAGGTCGCCGCCTCGGTCGCGGTGAAGCCCGGTCGGTACCCGAAGGGTCTGGTGACCGGAACGCACGTGCTGGTCTACGTCGCCTCCGGCACCCCCGCCGCCAACCAGCCCGCCCCGGCTGCCACGAATCAGCAGTCTGCGGGCAGCTCCGTGACTACGGCGGGCAGCCGGCCGATCCCGGCTGTGGTGCTCGGCGTGGACCTGGCCGGGGACGGTCAGGGAGCGACGGTCGTCTCCCTGCTGCTGGATGCCAGCGACGCCGGCCGGCTGGCCGGAGCCGGGTCCGAGGGCGTCGTGCTGGTACAGACCTCGCCCGAGGGGAGCTGATTGTCATGCCGCTGATCACGACGATCTATTGCAAGGGAACCGGCGGCTCGACGACCACCGCGCTCGGCCTGGCAGCGATCGCCCCGCCTGCGTGGCGGCCGGTCGTGGTGGAGTGCGATCCGGCCGGCGGGGATCTGATGCGCCAGCACCGGCTGTCCCCAGCACCGAGTCTGGTGGACCTGGCAGCGGCGAGTCGCGCCCGGCACGCCGCAGACGGGATCGAGGTGTTCACCGCCGTCGAGCGGCAACTGCGGCTGCGCCACCACCCGGTGGATCTGGTGGTCGCCCCACCCAGTGGAGCCCAGACGAGGGCAGCCCTGGGTGAACTGACCCGTCCCGGCAACACCACCCTGACCCACGCGGAGCGCCTCGTCGTGGCCGACTGCGGCCGGTGGGACCCCGACTCGCCGGTCCGGCCCCTCCTCGCGGCGGCCAACGCGGTTCTCGTGCTGACCCGATCCCGGACCGAGGAGCTGACACACCTGCGCGAGCACCTGGCCGACCTGGTGGATCTGGTCTCCGGGCACCTGGTCGTGCTGCTGGCCCCGGGCGGAACGTACCCGCCGGGTGAGGTAGCAGACGCGATTGCCGGGTACGTCACCGGAGAGTTGGCTGCCGACCCTGCGTCGTTACGGATAGCAGGACCCTTGCCGGCCGACCGCCGGGCTGCCGGCATCCTCGCCGGGGACCTTCTGCCCGGCAGGCGCTGGCGGCGCCTGCCCCTGCTGGTGTCCCTGTCCCGGCTGTTGGAGGACCTCGCACCCGTTCTGATCGGACCAGTTTCCGCCCAGGTGTCGGATCGGGAGGTGCTCCGATGAGTTCGCCGTTCGTCCCGTTCCCGGTGACCACGACGCCTCGCACGCCGGCCAACGGGCACCGACGCCTGGCCGAAGCCTCAGGTGATGACAGTGAGGTCACGGTGATACGGCAGTTGCGCCGGCAGGTCGCCGAGCGCCTGACCCGCGCTACCCGCGCGTACGAGGAGTCCACTGGGGGGCTCCTGGCGGTCGAGGATCAGCGGGCGCTGACCCTGCGGCTGATCACCGAGGCCCTCGATGAGGACGCGGCCCGCCGGATGCGTTCCGGTCAGCCTCCGCTGCATCCGAGTGTGGAATCGCGGGTCGGGCAGAGTCTCGCGAACACGCTGCTGGGCATGGGTGGGCTGCAGCCCTGGCTGGGTCGCGAGGACGTGGAGGAACTTCACGCGATCGGCTGTGACCAGGTCACGGTTCGGTTCAGCGACGGCCGCCGGCAACGGGTCGCACCGGTAGCCGACTCCGACGCCGAGTTGATCGACCTGGTACGCAGGTTGGCCGCTGACGCCGGGCGGGCCGAGATGGGCGGGGACGGGGGCGAGGAGCGCCGCTGGGATCGGGCCGCTCCGATCCTCAACCTGCAACTGCCTGATGGCTCCCGGCTGCACGCGGTGCTCGCGGTCACCAAACGGCCGGCGATCTCGATCCGCCGGCACGGCTACCTGAAGGTCACCATGAACGATCTCCTCCGGCTGGGAACCCTCAACCCGCTGCTCCTTGCGCTGCTGGTCGCGGGTGTGCGCGCCCGGTTGAACATCTTGATCGCCGGTCGGACCGGTGCCGGCAAGACCACCCTGCTTCGAGCTCTGGCCTCGGTGTTCGACCCGTCGGAGCGGATCGTGACCATCGAGGACACCTACGAGCTGGCCTTGGAGGTCGACCGGGCCGCCCACGGCGAGGTGGTGCCGTTGCAGGCCCGCGACGCCAACATCGAAGGCGAAGGTGCGATCAGCCTGTCGGAGCTGTTCCGGACCGGGCTGCGGATGTCGCCGGATCGGGTGATCGTCGGCGAGGTCCGCGGGCACGAGGTCATCCCGATGCTCAACGCCATGTCGCAAGGCAATGACGGCAGCCTGGGCACCATCCACGCCTCGTCGTCGGCCGGGGTGTTCAAGAAGCTCGCGTTGTACGCCGCGCAGTCCCCAGAACGCCTCGACGCGGCGACCACGAACCTCCTAGTGGCCGAAGCCGTCGACCTGGTCGTCCACCTCGGGTTCACCGACGACCCCGACCAGCCTTGCCGGGTGATCACCTCGGTTCGGGAGGTCACCGGGGCTGACGGGCTGCAGGTGGCCTCCAACGAGCTGTTCCGCCCCGACACCGACGGGCGGGCCATCCCAGCATCGCCTCTGTCCACCCCGCTGCTGGCGACCCTGGCCCGCAACGGCTTCGATCCGAGGCTGCTCGACGTCGCCCGCACGACCCCGGGTGGGGGGTGGTAGGGATGACGCTGACCGTACCCCTCGCGGCACTGCTGGGGCTCGGCACCGGGCTCGGCCTGGTGCTGCTCGTCCTCGGCCTGATCGGACGACAGGATGCGCCCGGCAACCTCGATGTCAGCCTCGGCGCGGAGTCGAGCTGGTCGAGTCGGATCTTGGCCCATGGGTCGGCCGACCGGCGACGCCTACTGTTCTGCCTGGCGGTCGCCGCGTTCGTCGGTCTGGTGACCCGGTGGCCGGTCGCAGCCGCCCTATGCGGGGCGGGCGCGTGGGTGCTGCCCGCGATCATCGGCCCGGACCGGGGCCACGCCCGCCGAGTCGCCAGGATCGAGGCGATCGCCACCTGGACGGAATCCCTGCGCGACAACCTGACGGCCGCCGCCGGGCTGGAACAGTCCATCCTGGCCAGCGCCATCGAGGCCCCCGAGCCGATCCGCGACGAGGTCACCGGGCTGGCAATCCGGCTGCGGCGCGGCTGGCGCCTGTCCGAGGCGCTGCGGCACTTCGCCGCCGACCTGGCCGACCCGACCGCTGATCTCGTGGTCGCCGGACTGCTGCTCGCCGCGAAGGGCGCGGCCGGGCAACTCGGAGACACCCTCGGAGAACTGGCCGAATCCGCGCGGGCGAAGGTGGCCTCCCGGCAACGCATCGCCGCCAGCCGAGCCACCAACCGCACCTCCGCCCGCGTCATCGTCGGCGCGACCCTGGCCATGGCCGTGTTCCTCGTCGTCGCCAACCGGGGCTACCTGCGCCCGTTCGACACCCCGATCGGGCAACTGGTCCTCGTCGCCGCCGGGGGGTGCTTCGCCGGAGCGTTCGCCTGGCTCGGGAGATTGATGCGCGACCGGGACGCCAGCAGGATCCTCGCCCAGGTCGCCGCCGAACCCTCCACAGCCGGGGCGGTGGAGTCATGACGGGTTGGGTGCTGCTCGCGGGGCTGGGCACTGGTCTTGGCCTGTGGCTGATCGTCGTCGGTCTGTTTCCCCGACCGCCTCGCCTGGACCAGGTTCTCGATCCGCCAGAGACCCCTTCGGTGGACTCCGACAGCCCGCCCGCAGGGTGGGCGGGGCGGTGGGGGCGGCCGGCCGCTGCCCGGCTGAGCCAACTCGGCCTGCCCGGTACCCGGACCCGACAGGACCTGGCCTGTGTGGACAAGCCCGTCGAGGTCCATTTGGCAGAACAGGCGACCTCGGCGGTGTTCGGACTGTTGCTGGTACCACTGCCCACGCTTCTGCTGGCCCTGGTCGGGGTCCGCCTGGGCTTCACGATCCCCGTGGTGGCCACCCTGCTCGGTGCGGTCGGCGGGTTCTTCCTGCCCGACCTGGCCGTCCACAGCGAGGCCATCAAGCACCGCACCGCGTTCCGCGACGCGTTGAGTTCGTTCCTGGACTTGGTCGTCATCGGCCTGGCCTCCGGAGCGGGGGTCGACCAGGCCCTGGACGAGGCCGCCAAAGTCGGGTCCGGGCCGGCGTACGCCGAACTGCGCTACGCCCTCGCCGAAGCCCGCCTGGCCCGGGTACCACCCTGGGACATCCTCGGTGC